>JAUJME010000087.1:1612-6721 GCA_030447005.1 Solirubrobacteraceae bacterium
GGCGAGTCGGCGATGACCTGGGCGGTCACGCCGGCCGAGGAGGTCTGCAGCCGGATCTCGATGCCGCCCAGGTCCGCCGGCTTGAGGGCCAGTCGGGCGTGGGTGACGCCGCGGTCGTGCGCGACCTGCAGGAGCTGGCCGACCGTGTGCGCCGCGCGGTGCAGCGGCACGGCGGGCTGGGCCGGCTGCGCGGGCGCGGCCGGGGTGGCGGGCGTGGCCGGGGCGGCACCCGAGACGCCGGGCGACGCCGGGGCGGCGGGCACGGCGGGGATGGCCGCGGACCGGGCCTCGGGCTCGGCCTTGGCCGTCGAGGCGGCCGGGCCGGCGGTCGGGGCGGTCTTCTCGCCGTCGGCGGCGGCCGCGGGCAGGGAGGAGCCCTCGCCCTCGGCGCCGGCCTTGCGCCCAAGGCCGGGGTTGTCGTGCTTGGGCGCGCCGGCCGGGCCGGCGTCCGTCGCGGGCTCGCCCGTTGCCTCCCCGTCCTTGGCCGCGGAGGCCGGGACGGCGGGCGTGGCGGGCGTGGCGGGGGTGGCGGGCGTGGCGGGCGTGGCGCCCTGGCCGGGCTCGCCGTCCACCTTCGAGGCGGGCACGGCGGGGACGGCGGGGACGGCCGGGGTGGCGCCCTTGCCGGCCGCGGCCTCGGAGCCGGCGGGCGCGAGGGCCTCGCCGGCGGCGGTGGCGGCAGCGGTCGCGGGCGAAGCGGTGAGCGTCATGGCGAGCTCGAGCGGGATGGCGGGAGCGGCGGGAGCCTCGCCCGTGGGGACGGGCAGCGCCACGACGGGCGCCTCGGCGGCCGGCGCGGGGACGCCGGCGAGCGGCGCGCCCAGCGACGGGTCGGCGACCACGACCCCCGTGGGCGCGGCGGTGGCCTCGCCCTCGGCGGGGACGGCGGGCCCGTCGGCCAGGGGCTCGCCCTGGCTCTGGGGGGTCTGGCCTTCCGCAATGGCGGTCCGGGCCGAATGTGAGTCGAGGAGCGCGGCGAAGCCCTCGGGGGCGTCGGGCGCTTCGCGGCCCGGGGGCGCCCCGCGATGCGGGACGGCCGCCGAGCGGGCGGGCGGGCAGGTTGCGTGCATGCTCATCTCTAGGTCGTGGAGTAGGGCAGGGATCCGGAGGAGGTCGGGGCGGCGGCGGGCGCCGGGGCGACGGGCGCGGTCTGGGCGGGCGCCGAGCGGTAGCCGGCCGCATAGGCCTGCACCTGGCGCACGTAGTTCTGGGTCTCGGCGTAGGGCGGGACGCCGCCGTAGCGCTTGACCGCGCCCGGGCCGGCGTTGTAGGCGGCGAGCGCCTTGGTCACGTCGCCGCCGAAGGCGTCGAGCTGCTGCTTGAGGTACTTGGCGCCACCCTCGATGGACTGGGCGGGGTCGAGCGGGTTGGTGACGCCGAGCGCCGCGGCGGTGCCGGGCATGAGCTGGGCGAGCCCCTGCGCGCCCGCGGGCGAGCCGGCGCTCGGGTTGAAGTTGGACTCCTGGCGGATCAGGCCCTTGAGCAGCGCCGGGTCGATCCCGTGGCGCGCGGCGGCCGCGTTGATCTCCGCGTCGTACTGCGTCGAGCCGCCGCCGGCGACGGGCGCGATCGGCGCGCCGGCGCCGAGGCCCGCGGCGCCCTGGGCGCTCGAGAGCTGGGCGGCGAAGTTCTGGCCGCCGGCGGGGGCCGGCGGGGCGGGCGGCGCGATGAGCGCCTGGAGCTCCGAGACGCGCGAGACGACGGCGGCGACGCTCACGCGGCCACCTTCCCGCGGCGGTGGACGGACAGGGCGATCTCGTCGAGCTCGATCTGCGCGATGCGGGCGCACTCGGCGTCGTGCTCGGCGCGCTTGCGGCGCTCGAGGCGCTCGATGATCTCGCGCTCGCGCGCGGCGGCGGTCAGCGCCACGCGGCGGGCCTCCACCTCGGCGTCGCGGCGGTCGAGGTCGAGCTCGGCGGCCTGGCGCTCGCGCTCCGTGCGCTCGACGAACGCCTGGGCGGCGATCAGGTCCTGGGCGGTCGCCCCGCGCATGGCGGTGCCCAGGGTCGCCTGGCGGGCGGCCTGGGTGGCGGCGACGGCGTCGTCGAGCAGCGCCTCGCCGCGCAGGCGATGGCTCAGCCCGCGGGCCAGCTCCTCTTGCGCCTGCTCCTCGGCACGCTCGCGCAGCGAACGCACGCGCTCGAGCCGGAAGCTGAAGGACGGATGCTCCACGTGCTCAGTGATCGGCCGCCGAGGACGAGACTTGAGCGTCCCATCCGGGGTCGATCGCCTCGAGCCGCACGGCCCATTCCCCGTCGACCACGATCAGCCGCGCCGAGGCGAAGCGGCGGCCGTTGACGTAGACGTCGACGGGGTCCTGCGGAGCGCGGTCGAGGTCGAGGATCGCCCCGGCGGGCAGGTCGACGGCGCCGGCGAGCGGCATCCGCGCGCGGCCGAGCTCGGCGTGCAGCCGCAGCTCGACGTCGAGCAGGGCGTTCTGGAGGCTCACCGCGGCCGCTCCACGGGCGCGATCACCTGGACGGCGCGGGCCGCGCCGTTGCGACCGGCGGCGGCGGTGCAGACCGCCACGTCGTCGACGCAGAGCAGCGCGCCGGCCGCCGCGGGGCGCCCGAGCCGGATCACGTCGCCGGGGGCGAGCCGCAGGACCTCCGCGGCGCTGATGTCGACCGCGCCGACCTCCGCCCGCAACGTGACGTCGACGGCGCCGACGGCCCGCTGCATGGTCTGCGGCGCCTCCGGGTCGAGCTCGTCCTGGCGGAAGGCGTTGCGGTCGAGCGACGGCAGCACCGCGGCGAGCGCGGGGTGCGGGAGCACGACGGTGAACGGCGAGGCCAGGGTCCCCAGCGTCGCCGACAGGTTCACCAGGAGCGTCGGCTCGCTCGGCGGGACGAGCTCCACCGCGGTCGGCGAGGTCTCGAGCCGGGCGATGGACAGCGTGAGGCCCGCCATCTCCGTCCAGGCGGTCGACATGCTCTCCACGAGCGAGCCCAGCGCGCACCCGACGACGGAGAGCTCGAGGTCGGTGAGCGTCTCGGGGGCGTTGGTGCGCCCGGCGTCGCCGCCGAGCAGGCGGTTGACGAACGCGTGGGCGATCGCCATGTCGCAGACGAGCGCCACCTGGGTCCCGAGCGGCTCGACGTCGAGCACCGTCACGAGCGCGTCGCGCGGCCCGCCCTGGTCCATCGCCACCGCGTAGGGCAGCTGGTCCGTGCCGAGCAGGGCCATCCCGAAGTCGTCGCGCAGCTCGGCGCTCAGGCGGGAGGAGACGGAGCGGCAGAAGGTCTCGTGCGTGCGCTCGACCTGGCGGATCTGGTCGCGCGTGAACTTCGACGGGCGCCGGAAGTCGAGCTCGCGGACCCTGCGCTGGCGGGCGGGGGTCGGGCTGAGCGCCGGCGCGGGCGCGATGAAGGGAGCGGCCATCTCCCCTGGGTGAATCGGCCCGCGCAGGCCGAGCTTGAGCCGTCAGCCCGCCCAGCGGCCGCGCAGGCGCAGGAACGGCGCCTCGACGAAGCGATACGAGAGCGCGGCGGCGATCAGGCAGACGGGCGTGGCGACCGCCAGCAGCGCCTTGAAGTCCCGCCGCTCGCCGGTGATCCAGGTCTGCCCCTTGTCCTCGAGCACGACGCTGTGGGTGCCGGTGATCGTCTCGAGCAGCGGCACGTGGAGGAGGTAGAGCGAGTAGGACGCGATGCCCACGAGCACGAGCGGCCGCCACTCGAGCACGCGCATCGCGGCGCCGTGGCGCAGCGGCAGGACGCAGGCGCCGATCAGCACGGCGCTCGCGAGCGCGACGCCCGGCTCCTGGTGGGCGTAGTTCAAGCACAGCGCGAAGTAGCTCGCGGCCGCGGCGAGCAGCCACGTCGTCGAGGAGCCGAGGATGCCGGGGAGCCGGAACCCGGGACGGCGGTCGAGCTCGAGCTTGAGCAGCGCCAGCAGCATCCCGGCGGCGAACATGTAGAAGAGCGACGGCAGCGCGTAGGCGCCGACCAGCGGCGACTGCGGCTCCCATCCCGACCCCGCGAGCACGCGCGCGTCGCGCAGGATCCAGCTCGCGACGCCCAGCGCGGTGATCACGAGCGCCCCGGCCGCCGCGCGCCCGCGGCACAGGCGCGCGAGCCCGTAGCCCAGCAGCGGCAGCAGGACGTAGAACTGCATCTCGACGTCGAGCGACCAGGCCGGCGAGTCGAGCTTCGTGGTCGTCTCGATCGAGTAGTTCTGGATGAACAGCGCCCACCGCCACCAGTCCCCGCGGTCGGCGTCATAGGGCCGCAAGATCAGGAGCACGGCGGTGATCGCGTAGAAGAGCGGGACGATCCGCAGCAGCCGGTTGCGCGCGTAGCGGCCGAGGGAGAGCCGCCCGCCGTGGAACGCGTGCTTGGCGAACGGGAGGAAGAGCAGGTAGCCCGACAGGGTGAAGAACAGGTAGACGCCCATCCCGCCGCCCAGGAACAGCCGGTCCTTGTAGCTCCCGACGGTCAGCCCCTCGAAGGCGACGGCGAAGGCGAAGGTGTGGCCGAAGAGGACGCCGAGCGCGGCGATCGCCCGGATCGACTCGATCCGCGCCGAGCGAGGCTCGCCCGCGTGGGAGACCCGCGGCGGCTCGGCGGGCGCGCGGGCGAGCTCGGGGGCGGGCGCCGTGACCGTGCTCACGTGCGACAGCTTAGGGTCGCTCGCGTGGGACGCGATGAGGTTGCGCCGCCGGGCCGGTCTACACCGTCAGACGACCCGCCGTACGACAGGAGGCATCCATGCCGCAGAAGATCGTCCCCAAGCGCGCCCGGGCCGACCGGCGCGGTGATGACCGTCGAGTGGGAGCTCGACGGCCAGCGCTTCGTCGGCATCAACGGCGGCCCGCAGTTCACCTTCAGCGAGGCGGTCCCGCTCGCGATCACGTGCCAGGACCAGGACGAGGTCGACCACTACTGGGAGCGGCTGACCGACTGCGGCGAGGAGGGCCCGTGCGGCTGGCTCAAGGATCGCTACGGCCTCTCGTGGCAGGTCGTGCCCGAGGGGATGGACGAGATCCTCAACGACCCGGATCCCGAGCACGGCCGGCGCGCGATGCAGGCGATGCTCGGGATGCGCAAGCTCGACGTCGCGGAGCTGCGGCGGGCGGCCGACGGGGTGGCGGCAGGCTGAAGCGTCGCA
>JAUJME010000088.1:0-4112 GCA_030447005.1 Solirubrobacteraceae bacterium
GCAGGTGGCCGTACTCCTTCATCGCCGACCCGCAGCCGGCGGCGTTGACCACCACGGTCTCGCAGCCCTCGAAGCGCTCGATCGTCTCGCGCGCGAGCGCCCGGGCGGGCTCGTGCTCGCCCGTGTGCGCCATCAGCGCGCCGCAGCAGCGCGGAGCGCCGGGGGCGTGGACGTCGAAGCCCTCGGCGGCGAGCACCCGGACCGTCGCGTCGTTGACGTCGCCGAAGTAGACACGCTGGACGCAGCCCTGGAGGAAGCCGACGCGGCCGCGCGGCTCGCCGCGGGCGGCGCGGTGCTCGGGCAGCCGCCGGACGGCGTCGCGGAGCGTCACGGGCGGGGCGACGCCGAGGGCGGCGGCGAACGTCCGCAAGGGCCCGAAGCGCCCGAGGCGCTCGGCCAGCCGCGGCACCCCGAGCCGCCGGGCGGCGACGAGCGCCGGCACGGTCGCACGCAGGCGTGCGGGGTGGGGGAAGAGGGCGAATATCGCGGCCCTCAGCGCCCCCTTGGCCCGCGAGCGGGGGAAGTTGCGCTCGATCTGCCCGCGGGTGTCCTGGATGAGCAGGTCGTACTTCACCCCCGACGGGCAGGCGGTGACGCACGCCATGCAGCCCAGGCAGTTGTCGAAGTGCCGGACCATGTCGGCCGTCAGCTCCTGGCCCTCCGCGTGGCCGGTGCGCATGAGGACGATGCGCCCGCGCGGGGAGTCCATCTCCTCGTTCCACAGCTGATAGGTCGGGCAGGTCGGCAGGCAGAAGCCGCAGTGCACGCAGTCGTCGATGAGCTCGGGCTCCGGCGGCCGGGTGTCGTCCCAGGCGGTCGAGGCCACGGCTAGATCCCTCCCACGAAGAGGCCGGGGTTGCAGACCCGCGCGGGGTCGAAGCGCTCCTTGAGCCGCCGGGCGAGCGCGAGCTCGCCGCCCTCGGGCAGGCCCCAGGGGTCGACGGCGGCCCGGAGCGCGGCGGGCGCGTCGAGCATCGTGCAGGCCGAGGGCGCGAGGTCGGCGCGCAGCTGCTCGATGGCGTCGGCGTCCGCGGCGGGCAGCGAGAGGAAGCTCACGCCGACGCCCGCCCGGCCGACCACGCCGGCGCCCAGCTCGTCGGCGGCGCGCAGGACGTCGGGCAGGTCGGTGGGCAGCGCGGAGACCCTGATCACCACGCCGTCGCCCGCCGCGCGCTGGCCGGCGCGCTGGGCCTCCCACAGCGACTCGTCGTCCTCGATCACCTCGAAGCCGTCGAGGGCGGAGGCACGCGCCGCCGCGGTCGCCCCGGCGAAGCGCGCGAGGATGGCGCCCTCACCGGCCGCGTAGCGGACGTCGAGAGAGTCGAGCTCGAGCGGCCGGTGGGCGAGCTCGGCGGCGGCGCGAGCCAGCTCGTCGGGATCGCCCGACTGCAGACGGGCGGTGGCCGTCGCCTCGGGGAGCGGGTGCAGGCGGACGGCGACCTCGACGATCACGCCGAGCGTCCCGAAGGCGCCGGACATGACCTTCGGGAGGTCGTAGCCGGCGACGTTCTTGATCACCTTGCCGCCCGCCTTGGCCACCGTGCCGTCGGGCAGCGCGACGGTGGCGCCGATGACGAGGTCGCGCGGCGGCCCGTAGTGGTGGCGCCGCGGCCCCGAGTCGGCGGTGGCCACGAGGCCGCCGATCGTCGCGCCGGGCGCCGGCGGCGGGTCGAGCCCGAGCATCTGCCCCGCCTCGGCGAACTGCGCCTGGGCACGCGCCACCGGCACACCCGCGCCGAGGACCGCCGTGAAGTCGCCCGGCGAGTGCTCGACGATCTCGTCGAGGCCCCGCGTGGAGAGCTCCTCCGCACCCCCGATGGGCCGGCCCCAGCCGCTGCGCGTGCCGCCGCCGGCGATCCGCACCGGCCGGCCCTCGCCGGCGCAGCGCGCGAGCCGCTCGGCGACCTCGGCGGCGGACGTGGCCGTCCCGGCCGTCACATCCGCTCCGCGAGCCCGTCGCGCTCGAGCGGGTGCTGCCGGTAGGGGCCGGGCACCTCGCCGCACAGGCGGGGCGTCGGCATGACCTTGCCGGGGTTCGCGAGCCCGTGGGGGTCGAAGGCGCAGCGCAGCTTCTGGAACGCCGCGAGATCCGGCTCGCCGAACATCGCGGGCATGTAGCGCTTCTTGTCGATGCCCACGCCGTGCTCCCCGGTGATCGAGCCGCCCGCGGCGACGCACGCCTTGATGATCTCGCCGGAGAGCTCCTCGGCGCGCTCGGCCTCCTCGTCGGAGTCGTAGCACACGAGCGGGTGCAGGTTGCCGTCGCCGGCGTGGAAGACGTTGGCGACCCGCATCCCGTACGCGTCGCCCAGCTGGCCGATGCGCTCGAGCACCTCGGCGAGCTTCGTGCGCGGGATGACGCCGTCCTGGACGTAGTAGGACCGTGCGACGCGCCCCATGGCCGCGAACGCCGCCTTGCGCATCCGCCAGAAGCGCTGGCGCTCGGCCTCGTCGCGGGCGATCCGGACCTCGAAGGCGCCCGCGTCGCCGCAGAAGCGCTCCATCTGGGCGAACTGCGCCTCGACCTCCGCCTCGGAGCCGTCGAGCTCGATCACCAGGGCGGCGCCCGCCTCCGCCGGCCAGCCCGCGTGCGCGGCGAGCTCGGCCGCCTGGATCGAGAGCGCGTCCATCATCTCGATCGCGCCGGGCACCACGCCGGCCTCGACGATCGCCGACACCGCCTCGCCGGCGGCCCGGGTCGACTCGAAGAACGCTGCCAGCGTGCGCACCGACTCGGGGACGGGCATCACCCGCAGCCAGACCTTGGTCACCACCCCGAGCGTGCCCTCCGAGCCGACGAGGGCGGCGAGCAGGTCGTAGCCGGGCCCGTCGAGCCGCTTGCCGCCGATCAGGACCACCTCGCCGTCGGCCAGCACGACCTCCAGGCCGCAGACGTAGTTCGTCGTGAAGCCGTACTTGAAGCAATGCGCGCCGCCGGAGTTCTCGGCGACGTTGCCGCCGATGGAGCAGACGATCTGGCTCGAGGGATCGGGGGGATAGAAGTGCGTCGGCCCGACCGCCCGGGAGACCTCGGTGTTGGTCACGCCCGGCTCCACCACGACGCGCTGGTTGGCGAGGTCGACTTCGACCACCCGGCGCAGCCGCGTGAGCGCGATGACGATCCCGTGCTCGACCGGCAGCGCGCCGCCGCTCAGACCCGAGCCCGAGCCCCGGGCCACCCAGGGAACGCGCTGCTCGAAGCACGCGCGGACGATGGCGGCGACCTCCTCGGTCGAGGCGGGCAGCACGACCGCGCCGGCGGCGACCTTGTACTGCAGCAGCCCATCGGACTCGTACGTGCGCAGCTGCTCGCGACCCGTGACGACGTGCTCGTCCCCGCAGATCTCGCGCAGCCGCGGGATCAACCGCGCGACCGCCTCGGGGTCGGCACGGGTCTCGGGCGCCTGGTCGGGCCCGGCGACCGCCGCGTCCTCGTAGCCCTCGACCCGCGGGTTGCCGGTCGTGCTCACTCGCCCACCACCATCCATCCGAGGACGCTCGTCGACTGGAGGTAGACGATCACGCACATGAGCAGCAGCAGGAGAAGGCTCCACCCGACGACCTTGCGGAAGATCTCACCCTCCTTGCCCGCGAGGCCGACCGCGGCCGCGCCGATCGCGAGGTTCTGCGGCGAGATCATCTTCCCCATCACCCCACCGGAGGAGTTGGCGGCGGCCATCAGGGTCGGCGAGAGGTTTGCCTTCTCCGCGGCGGCGACCTGCAGGGCGCCGAACAGCGCGTTCGCCGACGTGTCGGAGCCCGTCACCGCCACGCCGAGCCAGCCGAGGATCGACGCGAGGAACGCGAAGAGGCCGCCCGCTCCGGCGATCCACAGCCCGAGGGTGATCGTCTGCCCGGACTGGTTCATCACGTAGGCGAGGCCGAGGACGGCGGCGACGGTGAGGATCGCCCACTTGAGCTGGTCGAGCGTCTGGCCGTACACCTTCAGCGCCCGGCCGGGCCGGAAGCGGATGACGAGCATGGTCAGCAGCCCCGACAGCAACAGCAGCGTGCCGGTCCACGTGGTGTTCGGGTTGTAGGAGAGGCTCCCGAGCGGCTCTCCGTCGGGGTCGGTCACGTTGAGCCCCGGCCAGGCGAACTTCTCGAAGCCC
>JAUJME010000088.1:4212-6676 GCA_030447005.1 Solirubrobacteraceae bacterium
ACCACGGTGATCGCCACCGGCGTGCCGAAGCCCGCGAGCGCCTCGATGAGCGCGCCGAACGAGAACGCGATGACGATCGCCTGGACCCGCTGGTCGTCGGAGACCTTGCCGAAGGACCGGCGCAGGATCGCGAAGTGCCCGCTGCGCTCGGTCATGTTGTAGACCCAGATCGCGTTGACGACGATCCACATGATCGGGAACAGCCCGAAGAGCGCGCCGAGCAGCGCCGAGTTCAGCGCCTGGCCGACCGGCATGCCGTACACCGCGATGGCGACGACGAGCGCCACGGCGAGCGCCGAGAGCCCCGCCCACTGGGCCTTCAGGCGCAGCCCGCCGAGCAGCACGAACAGCGTCAGCAGCGGCAGCGCGGCGAAGATCGAGGACAGCGCCAGCGACTCGCCGATCGGGTCGTAGACCTGCTGGTACACCGCAACCTCCCGCTCGAAGTCCTCCCTATGCCAGAGTGCCCCCCGATCGGGTAAGCCATGCACTCAGAGCGTGCGCATCGCCCTCTTCATCACCTGCTTCAACGACACGCTCTTCCCGCGCACCGGGCAGGCGGTGGTCGGGCTGCTCGAGCGCCTCGGCCACGCGGTGGTCTTCCCGGAGGAGCAGACGTGTTGCGGCCAGATGCACTTCAACACCGGGTACGTCGAGGAGGCGGTCGGTCTCGTGCGCCGCTTCGTCCGGGTCTTCGCGGGCGAGGAGACCATCGTGACGCCGTCGGGGTCGTGCGCCGCGATGGTGCGCGAGGCCTACCCGCGCGTGGCCGAGGAGGTGGGCGACGGCGCGCTCGCCACCGACGTCCGCGCGCTCGCCGGCCGGGTGTTCGAGCTCTCCGAGCTGCTGGTGGACCGGCTCGGCGTCGAGGACGTCGGGGCGTACTTCCCGCACCGCGTCACCTACCACCCGACCTGCCACTCGCTCCGGCTGCTGCACGTCGGAGACAAGCCGCTGCGCCTCCTGCGAGCCGTCCGCGGAATCGATCTGGTGGAGCTGGGGGAGGCGCACGAGTGCTGCGGCTTCGGCGGCACGTTCGCGGTCAAGAACGCCGACGTCTCCACCGCGATGCTCGCCGACAAGGTCCGCCACGTCCTCGACACGCGCGCCGAGGTCTGCGCCGCCGCCGACACCTCGTGCCTGATGCACATCGGCGGCGGCCTCGAGCGGCTGCGCACCGGCACGCGGACGCTCCATCTCGCCGAGATCCTGGCGGCGACGGAGTGAGCCGCCGGCAGGGGTTCCCGGCCGCTGCGCGCGAGGCGCTCGCCGACACCCAGCTGCGCCGCAACGTCGGCAGGGCGACCCGCACGATCCGGGCCAAGCGCGCCGCCGTCGTGGGGGAGATGGAGGACTGGGAGGCGCTGCGCGAGGCGGGCCGCGCGCTCAAGGACCGCGTGATGCGCCATCTGCCCGGCTACCTCGAGGAGCTCGAGGCGGCCGTCGTCGCCGCGGGCGGGCACGTCCACTGGGCGCGCGACGGGGCCGAGGCGACGGAGATCGTCGCGGGGATCGCCCGCGACCACGGGTCGCGGGAGGTCATCAAGGTCAAGTCGCTGGCCACGGACGAGATCCGCCTCAACGAAGGACTGGCGGAGCACGGCATCTCCGCGTGGGAGACCGATCTCGCGGAGTTGATCATCCAGCTCGGCGACGACGAGCAGTCCCACATCCTCGTCCCGGCCATCCACCGCAACCGCGCCGAGATCCGGGAGCTCTTCCTCCGCACGCTCGACGTCGGTCCCGATGAGCTCTCCGACGACCCGGCGGCGCTGGCCGAGGTGGCCCGCCGCCACCTCCGCCGTCGCTTCCTCTCCGTGCCCGTCGGCGTGTCGGGCGCGAACTTCTGCGTCGCCGAGACGGGGTCGGTGTGCGTGGTGGAGTCCGAGGGCAACGGCCGCATGTGCACCACGCTCCCGCGCGTGCTCGTGACGCTGGCCGGGATCGAGAAGCTCGTCCCCCGCTGGCAGGACCTCGAGGTCTTCCTCGCGCTGCTGCCGCGCTCGTCGACCGGCGAGCGCATGAACCCGTATACGTCGCTCTGGTCGGGCGTCACGCCGGGGGACGGGCCGGAGGAGTTCCACCTCGTCCTGCTCGACAACGGCCGCTCCGACGTGCTCGCCGACGCCTTCGCCCGCCAGACGCTGCACTGCATCCGCTGCTCGGCGTGTCTCAACGTCTGCCCCGTCTACGAGCGCACGGGCGGGCACGCGTACGAGTCGGTCTACCCGGGCCCGATCGGGGCCATCCTCACCCCGCAGCTGCGGGGGATCGACGACGCTGGGACCCTGCCGTACGCGAGCTCGCTGTGCGGCGCCTGCTACGACGTCTGCCCGGTCAAGATCGACATCCCGTCGGTGCTCGTGCACCTGCGCGGGAAGGTCGTTGCACGCCGGCGCGAGCGCCCGCTCGATCTGGAGGTGGCGGCGATGAAGGCCGCCGCCTTCGCGTTCTCCACCCGCGG
>JAUJME010000089.1 GCA_030447005.1 Solirubrobacteraceae bacterium
CGACCTCGCCCGCCGCAAGCTGCTGCCGGCGCTCTACAACCTCGCCCACGAGGGGGCGCTGCCCGAGCGCTTCAACCTGGTCGGCGTCTCGCGCCGCGACCAGTCCGACGACGACTTCCGCGCCGCCGCCCGCGAGTCGATCGAGTCCTTCTCGCGCCGCCCGCCGGATCCGCAGGTCCTCGACGGCCTGCTCGGCCGGCTCTCCTACATCGGCTTCGGCTTCGACGACCAGTCGGGTTACGAGCGGCTGGGGGAGCGGCTCACCGCGCTCGACTCCGAGCACGGTCTCCCGCTCAACCGCGCCTACTACCTCTCCACCGCGCCGGAGTACTTCGCCGTCATCACTCGTGCGCTCAAGGGCGCCGGGCTCAACTTCTCCCGCGACGCCGACGTCCGCGTGATCATCGAGAAGCCGTTCGGCACCGACCTCGCCTCCGCGCAGGAGCTCCAGGAGGTGGTCTCGAGCGCCTTCCGCGAGCAGCAGGTCTTCCGCATCGACCACTACCTGGGCAAGGAGACCGTCCAGAACATGCTGGCGCTGCGGTTCTCGAACCTGATCTTCGAGCCCGTCTGGAACCGCTCCTACATCGACCACGTCCAGATCACCGCGGCGGAGGACATCGGGATCGGCTCGCGCGCGGGCTACTACGACCAGTCGGGCGCGCTGCGCGACCTCGTCCAGAACCACATGATGCAGCTGGTCGCGCTGCTGTGCATGGAGCCGCCGGCCTCCTTCGAGGCGGAGAAGATCCGCGACGAGAAGGTCAAGGTGCTCGAGGCGATCCGGCCGCCGACGCCCGCGGACTGCCTCGAGAACACGGTCCGGGCGCAGTACTCCGGCGGGCTGGTCGCCGGCGAGGACGTGCCGGGCTACCTCGAGGAGGACGGCGTCCCGGAGGGCTCGCGGACCGAGACCTACGCGGCGCTGCGCCTCGAGGTCTCCAACTGGCGCTGGGCCGGCGTGCCGATCGTCCTGCGCACCGGCAAGCGGCTGGCGCGCAAGGTCACCGAGATCTCGGTGATGCTCAAGCCCGTCCCGACGCTGGCGTTCGGCGGCAACGGGTCGGTGGGCGCGCAGCCCAACCAGATCGTGATGACGATGCAGCCCAACGAGGGCGTCTCGATCTCGCTCGGGGCCAAGATCCCCGGCACGCGGATGCGGATCCGCCCGGTGAACATGGAGTTCAACTACGGGACGACGTTCATGTCGCAGTCGCCCGAGGCCTACGAGCGGCTGATCATGGACGCCATGCGCGGCGACGCGACGCTCTTCACCCGCAACGACGAGGTCCTCGGCCAGTGGGCGATCATCGACCCGATCCTCGAGGCCTGGCACGACCGCGACGACCAGCCGCTGCCGACCTATCCCGCCGGCTCGGCCGGCCCGGAGGCGGCCGAGCGCCTGCTGGGCGACGCCCGGGGGTGGCGCGGGCTGTGACCGGCGCGGCGGTCGCCGACCTCTGGCGCGAGCGCGACACGACGCCCTCGAGGATCGAGGCCGCCCTGCGCGACCTGCTGACGGGCGCGGTCTCGGACTCCGAGGCGGTCGTCCCCGCGCGGGTGCTCAACCTCGTCGCCGTCGTCGACGCCGACTTCCGGGGGGAGATCGAGAACCGGCTCGAGCGCATCGGTCGCTACCACCCGTCGCGCCTGATCGTCTGCGCGGTGCGCCGCGGGCAGGCGACGCTCGACGCCCGGGCGAGCCTCGCAGCCGAGTGCTCGGGCGGCCTCTCCGTGGGGCGCGAGCACGTCGAGATCGACATCGGCCCGCAGCACCTGCGCTCGCTCGACACGATCGTCGACCCCCTCGTGGTCACTGACCTCGCGACCGTCGTGTGGGCGCCCCACGGCCATTCCGAGGGCGTCGACGCGCTGCGCCGCCTCGCCCAGGTCGTCCTGATCGACTCCCACGACGAGCCCGAGATCGACGTCTCGCTCTGCCGCGCCGACGAGCTCGCGCAGGACCTCTACGTCGTCGACCTCGCCTGGCTGCGCTCGACGCCTTGGCGCGAGCGCGTCGCCGCGGCGTTCGACCCGCCGGCCCTGCGGGCGCCGCTGCGCGAGATCACCGCCGTCACCGTCCGCCACCGCGAGGACTCGGGCGCCGCGGCGATGCTCTTCCTCGGCTGGCTGGTCTCCCGGCTCGGCTGGCGCCCTGAACGGCTGACCTACAGCCGCGGCGAGTGGCGCGGCCGCGTGCGCGCCCGCCGCGGCGAGGTGGCGCTCCGCCTCGAGCCCTCCGGGCAGTCCGCCCCCGGCCTCAGCGGCGTGACCGTCGAGATGGCGTCGGGCGCGGCGGTCTCGCTCGACCGCGGGCCGGGCGGCCTGCGCGCCGCGCGGCGCGCGCGCGACGGCTCCGAGCAGGCGTGGACCGTGCTGGGCGCTTCGCGCGGCGAGTCGGGCATCCTCGGGGAGGGGGTGCGCCAGGCGCTGCTGCGCGACCCGACCTACCGCCCCGCCCTCTCGGCGGCCCGCGCGATGGTGCGCTAGGAATCCGCGGGTGCGCCCCGAGCTCAGAGTGCTGCCCGACGCCGCGGCGGTCGCCGACGCGGCGGCGGAGCGCGTCGCCGCGGTCGCCGCCGCCGGCGGCGCCCACATCGCGCTGGCCGGCGGCTCGACGCCGAAGCGCGCCTACGGCCTGCTGGCGGAGCGGGGCGCCGACCTCAGCGCCGCCACGCTGTGGTTCTCCGACGACCGCGCGGTCGGCCCCGAGGACCCGGACTCCAACTACCGGATGGCGGCCGAGGCCCTGCTCGACCACCTGCCCGAGCCGCGGCGCCCGCGGGTGCACCGGATCGAGGGGGAGCTCGGCGCCGAGGCGGCCGCCGAGCGCTACGAGGCGCTCGTCCGCGCGGAGCTCGGCGACGCCCCGGCCTTCGACCTGATCCTGCTGGGCCTCGGCCCCGACGCCCACACCGCCTCGCTGTTCCCCGGCAAGCCGGCCGTGGAGGAGCGCGACGCGCTGATCGCCGCGGTGCCCGAGGCCGGGATGGAGCCCTACGTGCCGCGCGTCACCTTCACCCTGCCGGTGCTCACCGCCGCGCGGGAGGTCGTCTTCCTGGTCGCCGGGGAGGACAAGGCCGCCGCCGTGGCGCGCGCGTTCGGCGAGCCGCCGGACCCCGCGGCGCCGGCCGGCCGGGTGCGGCCGGCCACCGTCCTGCTCGACGAGGCGGCCGCCGCGGAGCTGCGCCCGTGAGCAACCCGGTTGGCGCGGCCGAGTTCGTCGGCATCGACGTCGGGGGGACGAAGGTGGCGGCCGCGGCCCTGGTGGACGGGCGGCTTCTCGAGCCGCGGATCGAGCCCACCGACACCGCCCACGCGCACGCCCTGATCGAGCAGATCGTCGAGTCGATCGAGGCGGTGCGGACGCCGGGCTGCGCCGCGGTGGGGATCGGCGTGCCCTCCGTCGTCGAGTTCGCCACGGGCCGGGTCCGCGCGAGCGTCAACATCCCGCTCGCAGACCTCCCGCTGCGCGCGCTGCTCTCCGACCGCATCGGCCTGCCGGTCTACGTCGACAACGACGCGAGCTGCGCGGCGCTCGCCGAGGCCTACTCCGAGGGCAGGCTGACCTGCCCCGACCTCGTCCTGCTCACCGTCGGGACGGGCGTCGGGGGCGGGCTGGTGCTCAACGGGCGCCTCTACCGCGGCGCCACCGGCGCCGCGGCGGAGATCGGCCACACCCTCGTCGGCCTCGACCTCGAGGCCGGAGCGTCGCCGCCCGACGGCAAGCCGCCGTGGGAGGGCTCGCTCGAGCGCCTGGCGGCGGGCACCGCGCTCGACCGCCTCGCCCGCGCCGCCGGCGAGGCGGAGCCGGACTCCGAGCTCGGCCGGCGCCTCGCGCGCGACGGCGAGGTCGAGGGGCGCGACGTCGTCGAGCTCGCCCAGGGCGGCGATGCGCTCGCCTGCCGGCTGATCACGGTCCTCGGCGAGCGGCTGGGGGTCGGCATCGCCAACGCGATCAACACCTTCGACCCGCGCGAGGTGGTCATCGGCGGCGGCGTGTCGGCGGCCGGCGACCTGCTGCTCGAGCCGGCCGAGCGCGTCGCGCGCGCCTACACCCTGCCGGGGGTCGGCACGGAGACCCTGATCCGGATCGCCCGCCTCGGGCCGGAGGCGGGGCTGCTCGGGGCGGCGCTGATCGCCGCCCAGGAACACGCCATGGAGGGAGCGTCATGAGAGTCGCCTGCGCGTTCGACCACGCGGGGTACCCGTTCCGGGGGATCGTCCTCGACCTGGTGGCCGGCGAGGGCCACGAGGTCATCGACCTCGGCACGGACACGCCGGACCCCGTCGACTACCCCGACACCGCGCTCGACGTCGCGCGCGCCCTGCGCGACGGGCGCGCCGAGCGCGGGCTGCTCGTCTGCGGCTCGGGCGCCGGCGTGGCGATCGCCGCCTGCAAGGTGCCGGGGATCCGCGCCGCGTGCGCCCACGACACCTACACCGCCCACCAGGCGGTCGAGCACGACGACGTCAACGTCCTGTGCCTCGGCGCGCGCGTGGTGGGGCCGTCGTACGCCGAGGAGATCATCCGCGCCTTCCTGAAGGCCGAGTTCTCCGGCGAGGATCGCCACGTCCGCCGGCTGTCGAAGATCCTCGCCATCGAGCAGGAGTTCACCGCCGAGCCCTAGAAAGGCTCCGAGACGTGCCGCCCTCCGAGGTCCCGCACTCGCACCGCAGCCCCTTCCCGCCGATCGCGTCCTACGGGTTCCTGTCGGATTGCGAGACCACAGCGCTGGTGGCGCCGAGCGGCCAGGTCGAGTGGCTCTGCCTGCCGCGGATGGACTCCCCGAGCGTCTTCGGCGCCATCCTCGACCGCGACGCCGGGACGTTCCGCATCGGCCCCGAGGGCGTCTCGGTCCCCGCCGACCGTCGCTACCTGCCGGGCACGCTCGTGCTGGAGACGAGCTGGGACGCCCCGGGCGGCTGGATCGTCGTGCGCGACGTCCTGCTGATGGGCCCGTGGCACCACGAGAGAGACCGCTCCAACACCCACCGCCGCGCGCCGACCGACTACGACGCCGAGCACGTCCTCCTGCGGACCGTCCGCTGCGTGCAGGGGGAGGTTCAGGTCTCCCTCGATTGCGACCCGGCCTTCGACTACGGCCGGGTGCGGGGGAAGTGGGCCTACGCGGGGGACGACTACCACGAGGTGGTCTGCCGCCCCGACGGCGCCGAGGTCGGCCTCACGCTGCTCTCGGACCTCAACCTCGGCATCGAGGGCTCGCACGTGACGGCGCGCCACCTGATGAAGCAGGGGGAGCAGGTCTACTGCGCGCTGGCCTGGAGCGAGCACCCCGGCCCGCGGACGCTCGAGGAGGCGCAGGACCGGCTCGTGTGGACCGCCCACCACTGGCAGCACTGGCTCGACCGCGGCGAGTTCCCCGACCACCCGTGGCGCTACTACCTGCAGCGCAGCGCGCTCACCCTCAAGGGGCTCTCCTACGCGCCGACGGGCGCGCTGGTGGCGGCGGCGACGACCTCGCTGCCCGAGACGCCGGGCGGCGAGCGCAACTGGGACTACCGCTACATGTGGTTCCGCGACTCCACCTTCATGCTCTGGAGCCTCTACACGCTCGGCTTCGACTGGGAGGCCAACGACTTCTTCGCCTTCCTCGCCGACGTCGCGGAGGACCCGAACGGCCGGCTGCAGATCATGTACGGCATCGACGGGCGCGCGGCGCTGCCCGAGGAGATCCTCCCGCACCTCGCGGGCTACGAGAACGCCCGCCCCGTGCGGATCGGCAACGGCGCCTTCGCCCAGAACCAGCACGACGTCTGGGGGGCGATCCTCGACTCCTTCTGGCTGCACACGAAGTCGCGCGACCACCTGCCCGAGCGGATCTGGCCCATCCTCAAGCGGCAGGTCGCGGCGGCGCTCGAGTGCTGGCGCGAGCCCGACCACGGGATCTGGGAGGTCCGCGGCGACCCGAAGCACTTCACCTCCTCGAAGCTGATGTGCTGGGTGGCGGTCGACCGCGGGGCCCGGCTGGCGGAGCTGCGCGAGGAGGCCGAGCTCGCCCGCCGGTGGGGCGACGCCGCCGACGAGATCCAGGCCGACATCCTCGACAACGCGCTCGACGAGCGGGGCGTCTTCTGCCAGCACTACGGCACCGACGCGCTCGATGCCTCCGTCCTGCTGATGCCGCTCGTCCGCTTCCTGCCGCCCGACGACCCGCGCCTGCGCGACACCGTGATGGCGATCGCCAACGAGCTCACCGACGACGGCCTCGTGCTCCGCTACCGCGTCGAGGAGACCGACGACGGCCTCAGCGGCGAGGAGGGGACCTTCGCGATCTGCTCGTTCTGGCTCGTCTCGGCGCTCGCGGAGATCGGGGAGCACAACCTCGCGCGCGAGCTGTGCGAGCGGCTGCTGGGCTTCGCGAGCCCGCTCGGGCTCTACGCGGAGGAGATCGACCCGCGCACGGGCCGCCACCTCGGCAACTTCCCGCAGGCCTTCACCCACCTCGCGCTCGTCAACGCGGTCATGCACGTCATCCGCGCCGACGAGGACCTCGAGCACGACGCGTTCTCGTTCACGCGCGAGCGCGAGCGGCTGCGCAACGCGCGGGGCTGAGGAAGCGCTCGACGTCGG
>JAUJME010000090.1 GCA_030447005.1 Solirubrobacteraceae bacterium
CCGGGGCGGAGGAGCCGCTCGCGCTCATCCGCCAGGAGGAGCACATCGACGAGCCTGAGCCCGGGCAGTACGTCCACGTCAGGGAACCGCGCGTGACGGAGTGGCCGGTGGAGTTCCTCCGCCGCCCCCGGCGAACCCCGAGGACGATCCCCGACTTCCTGGCTCCGGACGCGCCCGCCAACCGGCTCGACATCCTGCGCGGTCTCGTCCCACAGGGCGCCGGCGCCGGCGCCGCTCCAGTCAGGCCGCCTCGACCAGCCCGATCACCTTGAGGCGGCGCTGGAGCGCCCGGATCGCGAAGTCGCGCGTCTGGTTGACGCTCGCGCCGAAGATCTCGACGTCGTCGCTCTCCGCCCACGGCGGGCGCAGGACGCCGTCGGCCGCCGGGCCGACCTCCGCGAGCGTGCGCTGGATCGCCGTCGTGTAGCGCGGGTCGCGCCGTGACATGTCGCGCAGGAAGCGGGCGCCGAACGCGACGTGGCGGTGCTCGTCGCGCGCCACCAGGGTGAAGCCGGCGCGGAAGCCCGGGAGCGTGTCCTGGCGCTCGTTGTAGTCGATGATGAAGTGCTGGCCCGTCAGCGCCAGCATCCCCTCGACGATCATGTGGTAGATCGTCACCGCCTCGACGAGGGTCTCGAGGTCCTCCGGCTCGGCGGCCAGCCGGTCCACGCGCGAGCTCAGCATGTCGTCGAAGAGCACGCCGAACTGCTCGTTGACGTGGGCCGACGTCTCCGCGAGCCGGTCCTGGAGGTTGTCGGACTCGAGCACCCCCACCTCGGCGTAGAAGCGGTCGAAGAACGCGACGTGGCGCGCCTCGTCGGCGATCTGCGTGCAGAGGAAGAGGCGCATGTCCTCGTCGGGCGCGGCGCGCATCATCGGCCCGAGCTCGGCAGCCACCCGCTGCTCGCCGACGAAGAACGACGAGAGCCCGTACATCCGCGCGTAGCGCTCCTCCGGGCCGATCCGCTCGTGCCAGTCGATGCGGTCCTGGGTGAAGTCGAGGTCCTGGGTCGCCCACTGCTGGCGCTCCCAGAGCTCGTAGAGCTGCCGGTAGCCGAGCAGCTTGGACTCCCCGCGGTCGGCGGAGGCGTGCAGCGCGGGGTCGCTGGTCGCCTGGAAGTCGATCCGCTCCGTTCGCGGTGCGGTGCTGTCGGACACGGCCGGTGGCTCCTCTCCCTCGGGGATGGCGCGAGCCTACCCGTCCCTTGGCTGGCCGGCCAGTCAGCGCTCGAGGTCGACGACGAGCGCCGAGTGGTCGCTCAGCCCGCCGCGCCGCCAGTCGTGCGCGTAGGCGGCGGCGACCGGCCGCAGCCCGCGGACGAGGACGTGGTCGAGCCGCCAGCCGCCGCGGTCCTGGGCGAAGGTCCAGCTCGCCTCGCGCTCGCCGTAGCCGTGCAGCGTGCGGAACGCGTCGACCCAGCCGCGCTCGCGCAGGTCGTGGACCAGCGCGCGCTCCGCCGCGTCCCACCGCTCCCCGCGCTCGGGGCGCAGCCGGCCGGCGCTCGTGTGGGCGAAGGTGAGGACGTCGCCGTCGGGGAGCTCGCGGCGGGGCGTGTTGAGGTCGCCGCAGAGGATCCGCGGCGCGTCGCCGTCGGTGGCGGCCAGGTGGGCGGCGACCGCCTCGTGGGTGCGGACCTTCGCGAGCTCGGGCGCCGGCGCGATCGGCGAGTGGAGGTTGATCACCTCGACCCCTTCGACCTGGCAGCAGAGCACCCGCTCGGGCCACGGGACGGCGGGCGCGGGCAGCCGCTCGAGCGGCTCGCGGGCAGCGGTGAGCACCCCGAGCGGCCGGCGGCGGGGGCTGCGGCCCCGCGGGTCGAGCGCGGTCTCGCGCGCCTGGAGGCCGGCCTCCGCGAGCGCCGCGCGCCACAGCGGCTCGGTCCTCGCCGTCACCTCCTGGAGCGCGACGACGTCCGCACCGACCGCCGCGAGGACCTCGGCCTGCTCGGGCTGGCGGCTCACGCGGCCGGCGACGTTCCAGGTGACGAGCCGCACGCCGTGGGAAGCTACGGCCAATGGACGGCGTCGTCGTCGCGGTCAGCCTCACCCCCCGCCACGCGCTCTCCAAGCAGCCGGCGGACGCCATCCGCCTGCTCGCCGGCGAGGGCGTCGAGGGCGACGCGCACGCCGGCGCGACGGTCCAGCACCGCTCGCGCAAGCGGTGGAACCCGAGCTTGCCCAACCTCCGCCAGGTCCACCTCATCGGCGAGGAGCTCATCGCCGAGCTGCGGGCGGGCGGCTTCGACGTCGCGCCGGGGGTGATGGGCGAGAACGTCACCACGCGCGGCGTGGACCTGCTCGGCCTCCCGGTCGGCGCGCAGCTGCGGCTCGGCCCGGAGGCGGTCGTCGAGCTCACCGGCCTGCGCAACCCGTGCGTCCAGCTCGAGCGCTTCCAGGCCGGGCTGATGGAGGCGACGCTCGACCGCGCCCCCGACGGCAGCCTGATCCGGCGGGCCGGCGTTATGGGGGTCGTCGTGGCCGGCGGGCCGGTGGCGCCGGGTGACCCCGTCGCCGGCGAGCTGCCCGCGCCGCCGCACCGGCCGCTCGCGCCGGTCTGAGCCGGGGCCGGGCTCAGATGGAGGGGGCGCTCGAGCTCCGCGGCGAGGCGACGGGCCTGCTCGACGATCCGCTCGTGCTGCGCGTCCGCGGCGGCGGGGACGACGGGGTGGTGGCCTGGCGCGCGCGCCACCGCGACGACGACGGGCGCGTCTGGCGCGCGGGCGCCGCGCGGCCGGAGGAGCTCGCCGCAGGGTGGGCGGCGCGCGGAGCCGAGCCGGGGACGATCGCCGCCCTGCGCTCGCTGCGGCCGGTCTCCATCGACGTGCGCGCCGAGACGGCCGGCGGCCGGGCGGCGGCGCGGACCGTGACGCGGCGGCTTGCCGGCGACGGCGTGCGGCTGCGCCGCTGGCGCGACGGCCTCGCCGCG
Source organism: Solirubrobacteraceae bacterium (assembly GCA_030447005.1). Next base: position 2,927 of record JAUJME010000090.1, read on the forward strand.
GCGCTGCACCTGCCCGCGCCGGGCGAGCCGCCGTGCGCGGCGGCCATCCTCGACGCGACGGGGACGGGCGCCGCCGCCGCGGCGCTCGCCGCGCCGCTGCTCGCCTCGCGCGGCGCGCTCGTCCTCGCGCTCTACGACGGCGACCCCGACGCCGCCGCCGGCCGCCTCGCCGCGGTGCCCGCCGCCGCGGGCCTCGAGGTGGCGGTCCTGCCGGCGCCCGCCCCGCCGCCCGGCATCGCGGTGCAGGGCGAGGGGGAGCCGGCCTTCGCGGCGCGCGCCGCCGCCTGGGACGGGCTGCTCGCCCGCCTCGGCGCGCGGGCGCGCGCTACGGCCTGACGGCGACCAGCGTGCCCCGCCCCGCGTCGCCCGCGTCGATCGGGTACTCGCCCGGCTGCTGGCCCGCCACGTCGAGCGAGCGCTCCGACCGCGCCGGCACGGTGACCGACTCGTGCGCGCCGCGCAACGCGACCGTGATCTCGCGCGGCAGGTCGTTGCGGACGATGAGCCGGAGCGCGAGGAAGGCGGGCGCCTCGATCGTCGGCGGCGTGACCCCCTCGCCGTCGACCACCACCCGGAGCTTCGTGCGGGCCGCCTCCTCGTCGCCCGCGCCGCCCTCGGCCTCCTCCGGGCTCCCCGTCGCGTCGGGCGGTGGGGTGGGCGCGCTGGGCGCGGTGGCGGTCGGCGGGGTCGGCGTGGCGCTCGGGCTCGGCGCGAGCGACGGCGAGTCGTCGCGGATCGTCGGCGAGGAGATCGGCTCGTCCTCCCCGCCGCAGGCCGAGAGCGCGGCGGCCAGCAGCCCGAGTGCGAGCGCCCGCCTCACGAGCCGATCGAGAACAGCGCCTCGAGGTCGTGCTGGGAGAACACCTCGAACGCCACCATCGTGTGCGTCCGCTTGATCCCCTCGAGCTGGGCCAGCCGGCCGGTGATCAGCGGCGCGAGCAGGTCGGGCTCGCGCACGCGGATCACCGCCACGAAGTCCCACTCCCCCGTCACCGAGTAGGCCTCGGCCACGCCCTCCACGTCGGCGAGCTGGCCGCCGAGCGCCGGCATCGCCGAGCGCTCGGCCTCGATCAGGACGATCGCGTGGGTCACGCCGAGTGCGTCTCCCCCGGCGCGAGGACGACGACCTGCGCGAGGCCCTTGCCCTCGACGTCGGACCGGAAGTGCTCGACGTCCGTCTCGATCGGCGGGAACGTCCCGTAGTGCGCGGGGATGACCGCCTTCGGCGCCACGAACTCGACCGCGGTGACCGCGTCGATGCGGTCCATCGTGTAGTGGCCGCCGATCGGCACGATCGCCACGTCGACGGGCGTGCCGCGCTGGGCGATCAGCTTGAGGTCGGAGAACAGGCAGGTGTCGCCGAGGTGGTAGACCAGCGTGCCCGCGAACTCGATCAGCAGCCCGGCCGGCGTGTGCGCCGTCCCGCTGGGCGATACCGCGGTGTGCCAGGCCGGCACGAGCTTGACCCAGCCCCAGTCGAACTTCACCGTCCCGCCCAGGTTCGGGTCGAAGACCTCGACGCCCTGGCCGCCGATCTCGTTGGCGAGCTCGACGATCGCCACGACCGGCGCACCCGCGCGCTTGGCGATGTCGACCGTGTCGCCGAGGTGGTCGGCGTGGCCGTGGGTGAGGAGGATGACGTCCGGGTTGACGTCGTCGGCGGAGACGGCGGCCTTTGGGTTGCCGGTCAGGAAGGGGTCGATGAGGACGGTGGTCGACCCGTCGGTGAGCTCGAAGGCCGAGTGGCCGAGGTAGCGGATGTCCATGGGGTGCGGTCAGTCCTCCTGTGCGGTGGTGGTGTCGAGCAGGAGGTGGCCGAGCTCGAGGCCGACGGCCACCCCGACGAGCATGGAGACACGCGTCTCGTCCGCGATCAGCGCCCGGACGCGCGCGACGCGCTCGTCCGGGTCGGGGGCGCCCGCCGCGTTGAGGACGGCGGCACGGTGCGCGGAGCCGAACCACTCCCCGGCCTCGAGCGCCTGGTTGAGGATGCGCTGGAGCTGCGGCGCGGAGTGGGCGACGATCCGCTGCGCGGTCTCCAGACGGTCGGGCTCGGTCAGCTTCTCGACCGCCGCCTCGATCTCGGCTTCGGAGTAGGCGCGGCGTTCCGGCACTGGGCGGCATCATAGGTCGCCATGCTCACGGTCCCCCTCACCTCGCTCTCGCACGGCGCCGGCTGCGGCTGCAAGATCCCGGCGGCCGGTTTGCGCCCGATCCTCGCGGGGCTCCCCCGCCCGGCCGACCCGCGGGTGCTGGTGGGCTCGGACACCGCCGACGACGCCGGCGTGGTGCGCCTCCGCGACGACCTGGCGATCGTTCAGACGGCCGATTTCTTCACCCCGATCGTCGACGACCCGTACGCCTTCGGCCGCATCGCGGCGACCAACGCGCTCTCCGACGTCTACGCGATGGGCGGCGAGCCGGTCTCGGCGCTCAACCTGGTCGCCTTTCCCCTCGCCACGCTCGGCGAGGAGACGCTCGCGGAGATCCTGCGCGGGGGCGCGGACGCCGCCGCGGCGGCGGGCGCGGCGGTCGTCGGCGGCCACTCGATCGACGACCCCGAGCCCAAGTACGGCATGGCGGTGACGGGGACGGTCCATCCGGACGAGATCCTCACCAACGCGGGCGGCCGGCCGGGCGACGTGCTCGTGTTGAGCAAGCCGCTCGGCGCCGGGACGGTGGCGACCGCCATCAAGCGCGGCCTCGCCGGCGCCGGGCTGATCGAGCGCGCGATCGAGGTCATGACGACGCTCAACGACCGCGCGGCCCGCCAGGCGCGGGCCGCCGGCGCCCACGCGCTCACCGACGTCACCGGGTTCGGGCTGCTCGGCCACCTCCACGAGCTCGCCGAGGCCAGCGGGGTCGCGGCGGTGCTCCAGGCGGAGGCGATCCCGGCGATCGACGGCGTGCTCGAGCTGCTGGAGGGCGACCAGGCCCTGGCCGGCGGCTCCAAGCGCAACCGGGCCGACGCCGAGACCTTCACGGAGTGGGCGAGCACGGTCCCGGAGGTCCGCCGGCGCCTGGCGGCCGACGCCATGACCTCCGGAGGGCTGCTCGCCGCGGTGCCGGCGGGCCGCGAGGGGGAGATGGACGGCTGGGTGGTCGGGCGGCTGGAGGCGGGCGTGGCCGGGCGGTTGCGGGTGGTGTGACTGGCGAGGGCGGCGGATCGACCGGCGTCTTGTGCCACGGGTGACCGATCCGCCGCGCGTTCTCGCCACGCGCGTCACCAGCCGCCATTGACGTCCGAGCGTCAGTCCCGGCGCAGCTTCGCCAGCGGCAGCCCGAGCACGAGGCCGGCCGCCGCGCCGCCGAGCCCGGCGAGGGGGTGCGCCTCGACCGTCGCGATCGGGAGCGCGAGGAGCACGGCGGCGAAGACCGCCACGCCGAGCAGGTCCCCCTCGGTCTCCTCCCCGCGGCGGCGCTCGAGCAGCTCGGGGACGAGCCAGGCGCACAGCAGCGCCAGCGCCGCCGAGTTGCCGCCCACGGCGAGCGGCACGTCGTCGGCGAGGACGGCGAGGGCCGATCCCGCCGCGGCGCCGAGGAGATAGACGAGCACCGGCGCCCACAGGCCGTGGCGGCGCTCGAGCAGCCAGCCGAAGAGC
>JAUJME010000091.1 GCA_030447005.1 Solirubrobacteraceae bacterium
TCGACGCCGACGCCGACTGCCTGGTCACGCCGTGCCCGCTCTGCCACCTCAACCTCGACCTCCAGCAGCCGCTGGCCGAGCGCACGGTGGGCCGCGAGCTCAACCTGCCGGTCCTCCACCTGCCGCAGCTCGTCGGCCTCGCCCTCGGCCTGGACCCGAAGGAGCTCGGCTTCAGCAAGCACGTCGTCAAGCCCACCGCGGTGATCGACTGGTCGACCTCCGTGGTCGCCGGCGTCGGCGAAGGCGGCTGGTAGGGCGCCCCGCCGCCGGGGCGCTCCGGATGGCGAGTGGTTAAACGAAGAGGGGGCCCGCCGGCCCCCTCATTCGTTTTCCTGTGTGGTGCGTACCCCAGTCCGCCCCGTTGGAAAGCCTGTACTGCGTTGCGAGGACCATAGTGGCGTAGCCCCACCCTCGTGTCGTCCCCTCCCCCGGGTGATCTTCGGGTGAGCGAGCGGGTGAGGCAGGGGGGAAGTCAGCCTCCCCCCTACCGGAAGGATGTGCAACGATGCGGCGCATGCCCCGGGGCCAGGTGAGCGTGCTCGTCTCCCGGTTCGAGGACCTCGTGGCCTACGGGCTGCGGGCGCTGGTCGCCGAGGACCCGAACCTCTCCGTCGTCTGCTCCGACGTCGACCCCGCCGGCCTCTCCGGTGCGATCGCGCGCCACGCCCCCTCGGTGGCGATCCTCAACTTCGGCTCGCTGCGCTCCCCGATCGCCGTCCACGAGCTCCACGGCGAACACCCCGGCACCCGCCTGGTGGTCCTCGCCAACCGGCCGTCGCCGGTCGAGTGCAACCAGCTGCTCGCGTTCGGGGCGACCGCCTGCCTGTCGAAGGAGACCCAGGCGCGCGACATCCTCAACGCCATCCACCTCGCCTCGCGCGGGCTCCACGTCCTCCCGCGCACGCCGCAGGAGTACGGGCTCTCCGAGCCGCCGGGCCCCGAGCTGCTCACGCCGCGGGAGGCCGACGTGCTCGAGCTGCTGCAGGGCGGGCGCTCGAACGCCGAGATCGCGATGGAGCTCCACGTCGGGGTGGAGACGGTCCGCACCCACGCGCGCAACATCTACCGCAAGCTCGGCGTCCGCACCCGGCGCGAGCTGACCCTGCCCGCCGCCCTCAACCGCGCCGCCGCGGGCGCCCGGCCGGGCCCCTGACCGCGGCCCGCGTAACCCTCGGCGCCCTCCCGCCGTCCCAGCGCCCGTGAACGTCTCGCTACGGCCGCAGACCGACGCCGACGGGCCGCTCGTGGAGCGCACGCTGGCGGGCGACCTCGACGCCTTCGAGACGCTCGTCGAGCGCCACCGCGACGTGGTCTTCCGCGTGGCGGCGCGCATCGTCGGGCGCGAGGCCGCCGAGGACGTCAGCCAGGACGCCTTCCTGCGCGCGTTCCACCGCCTGGAGCGGTTCCGCGGCGACGCCCCGTTCCGCTCCTGGCTGCTCCAGATCACCCACCACGCGGCGGTCGACGCCGCGACGCGGCGGCGCGTCGAGGTCGATGATGCCGAGGCGGCCGCCGACGCGCCGGAGGGCGACCGCCAGCGGCTGCCGGCGATGCGCCTCGAGCAGCGCGAGCAGCGCCAGCGGCTCGAGGCCAAGCTCCAGCGGCTGAGCCCGCCGCACCGGGCCGTCCTCGTCCTGCGCGACCTCGAGGGCTTCACCTACGAGGAGATCGCGGGGATGACGGAGAGCCCGCTCGGGACCGTCAAGGGCCGGCTGCACCGCGCTCGCGGCGAGCTCATCGAGCTGCTGCGGGCGAACACCTACGACTGGGAGCTGCCGCGATGACCGGCTCCGAACGCCCCGACGGGCCCGACGGCGACGCGCCGGCCGACCCCGCCGAGGCGCGGCTGCTCGAGCTGATGGCGCCGCTGCGGGCCGAGCGGCCCAGCGGCGACCCCGGGATGGCGCTCGCCGTCGTCTCCCGGGCGCGCTGGCAGACCCAGCTGCGCGGGGCGCTGCGGCTCGCGGGACAGCTCGTGGCCTCGGTGGCCGACGCCGCCTCGCTGCTGCTGGGCCGCGGCCGGAGGCGGGAGTCGTGAGTCCCGTCCTCCTGACGATCCTCGACCGCGCCGGCGAGACCTTGGGGGCGGGCCTGCCCCGGGTCGGCGCGGCGCTCGTGCTGGGGATCCTCGGCGTCCTGCTGGCCCGGTTGATCGGGCGGCTGCTGACCCGCGGCCTGAGCGCCGCCGGGGCCGACGGGTGGGGCGAGCGGGCGGGGATCCACGACAGCCTCGAGCGCCTCGGCGCGCCGCGCTCGCTGTCGAAGACCGCCGGGCGCGCCGCCCGGATCGCGCTGACGGTCGTCGCGGTGCTCGCCGCGCTGAGCCTGCTCGGCCTCGGCTTCCTGCGCGAGTCGATCAACGAGGTCGTCCTCTTCCTGCCGCGTCTGCTCGTCGGCCTCGCGCTCGTCGTCGCGGGCGCGGTGATCGGGACCCTCGCCCGCGAGCGGGCCGACCGGCTCGCCGCGCAACTGGACATCCCCGGGCCGGTCGGCCGCGGCGTCGAGGTCCTGATCTTCGCCATCTTCGGGCTCACCGCCCTCGCCCAGATCGGCGTGAGCACGTCGATCCTCACCGCGCTGGGCGGCATCCTCGTCGCCGGCGCGGTGCTCAGCGCCGCCCTGGCGTTCGGGCTCGGCGGCCGCGAGGTGGCGCGCGCGGTCAGCAGCGGGCGGGCGGTCCGCGGCGCGTTCGAGGTCGGCCAGCGCAGCGCGGTGGCGGGCGTCCGCGGCGAGATCGTCGCGCTCGACTCCGCGGCGGCCGTGGTGCGGACGGACGCCGGCACGCGGGTGCGCATCCCCCACCACATGCTGCTCGAGGAGATCGTGGAGGTGGAGGGCGGGGCGCCGGGCTGAGGGCGAACTCCCCCCGGCGGGTCGCTCAGGCCGCGGACTCGCGGCGGGGGGCGTAGAGGCGGACGGTCGCGGCCTTGCCCCTCAGCGGCGCGGAGGATCGCTCCTCGAAGTCGGCGCCGAGGGAGCCGAGGGCGCGCAGCGTGGTCTCCGTGATGAGGACGTCGTCGCCGGTCGTCCGGGTGGCCGCCTCGACGCGGGCGGCCGTGTTGACCGGATCTCCGATGACGGTGAAGTCGCGCCGGCCACCCCCGCCGACCGTTCCGACCACGACGCGCCCGGAGTTGACGCCGACTCCCACCCGGAGCCGGCCGGCCAGGCCGCGGCGGACGAGCTCGGCGATCTCGCATGCGGCGGCGACCGCGCGCGCCGCGTGATCGGGATGGCGCTCGGGAGCGCCGAAGACCGCCAGCAGGCCGTCGCCGATGAACTTGTTGGCATGCCCGCCGTGCCGGCCGATCACCGGGACGACCACCTCGTAGAGCTCGTTGAGGCTCGCGACGACCTCCTGCGCGGCGGCGGCCTCGGCGAAGGTCGTGAACCCGCGCACGTCGACGAACACGATGGAGACCTCGAGGTCCTCGCCCCGGAGGTTCGTGCCCTCGGTCATGACACGCTGGGTCAACGCCGGATCGACGAAGGCGCCGAACGCCTCGTAGAGCTGCTCGCGCTCGCCGAGCCCGGTGACCATCGCGTTGAACGACGCGGCGAGCTGGCCCGTCTCGTCGGTGGCGACGACGGGGACCCGCACGGCGAGATCGCCGGCGGCGACACGGCGGGTCGCGTCGCGGAGGTCGACGATCGGGCCTGAGACGGCATCGGCGAGTACGAGGCTGAGCCACATCGAGATGGCCGCGCTCACGGCGAAGGCGACGATGGCGGCGAGCCCGATGGTCTCGAGCTCTCGCGTGTTCTCGGTGACCAGCCCGGCGACGACGACGGCCGCGCCCCAGGTGACCATCGGCACCGCCACGAGCAGGCGCCAGTGCAGCGGGACTGCCGCGACGTCGGGCGGCGACCCGGCCGGCAACCGCTCGCCCACGGCCTCGAGCACGGGCCGCATGCCGAGCTCCAGCGCGATGTAGCGCAGGACGGCGGAGGACACGTAGAACAGGTAGGACACCGGGAACAGCAGCGCCGCGTGGGAGGCGGGCAGCTCGAGCAGCGCGGCCAGGACGAGGCTCGCGAAGGCGGCACCGATCGCTCCGATCAGATGGAGGCTCGGACGGCGGACGAGCTCGAGTGGCAGCACCGCTGCCGCCGACCACGCCCGAAGCGACGCGTCGTCGTCGCGGCCGCCGCCGGCGAGCCAGTCGCGGACGGGCGCTGCGGCCCGGCGGAGCCCGATCCCCGCTACGACGTTCTCCACGACGTACCCGGCCGCCGAGCACGCCGCGAAGACGGCCAGCTCGTCGACACGCACATCGACGTAGAGCGCCACGACCGCGAGGCCGAATCCGGCCACGACGATGCCGTTGAGGACGATCCCCGCGGCGCAGGCATCGATGTAGCGGACGCCGGTTCGGCGGTACACGCTGCGCGGCGGGCCCTCGAAGACCCCACGGTGACGCCCCCGCCATGTCATCCGATCGGATTCTCCCAGGAGAGGTCACGGCGCGGCCGGCGCCGCGGATGCCTACGCCTCCTCCGCCGCCATCTGGTTGAGCTCGGCGAGCGAGCGGCGCAGGAGGCGGCTGACCTGCATCTGGGAGATGCCGAGCCACGAGCCGATCTCCGACTGGGTCATCTCCTGGTGGAAGCGGAGCTCGACGATCCGGCGCTCGCGGGCGGGGAGGCGAGCGAGCAGGCCGGCGGCGGTCAGTGCGTCGTCGCTGCGCGCGTAGCCGTCGTCCTCGCCGCCGAGGCGCTCGATCAGCGTTTCCGCCTCCGGCTCGCGGGTCGCGGGGCGGTCGAGGGAGACGGGGTGCATGGCGTGGTCGAGCTCGCGAGCCTCGAGCACGCGCTCGACCGGCTCGCCGAGCCGCTCGGCGACCTCGGCGGCGGTGGTCGGCCGCCCGAGCGCCGCCGTCGCGGCCTCCTGGGCGCGGCCGAGCTTGAGGTTGAGCTCCTGGAGGTCGCGCGGGACCCGGATCGTCCAGCCCTTGTCGCGGTAGTGGCGGCGCAGCTCGCCGGTGATGGTCGGGACCGCGTAGGCGCCGAACGGCGTGTCGCGGTCGAGGTCGAAGCCGTCGATCGCCTTGAGCAGGCCGAGGGCGGCGACCTGCTCGAGGTCCTCGAGCGGCTCGCCGCCGCGGTGGTAGCGCCGTGCGAGGGAGCGGGCGAGCGGCATCAGGCCGTGGACGGCGGCGCGGCGCGCCGCCTGCGTCCCCTCCCGCCGCGCGCGCTCGACGAGCGCGCGATCGGTCCGGTCGCGGGAGACGGAGCGCAGCCGGATCGGCGCGTGGTCGGGGAAGCGGGGAGAAGACTCGGGGGTTGCCATCCCGCGTTCAGACGGGAGGGCGGCCCGCGGAGTTACGTCAGCGTGCTTACCTGACCTCGACGCCCCGCCAGAACGCCACGCGGTCGCGCAGCGCCTCGGCCTCCGGCTTGGGGTCCGGGTAGTACCAGGCGGCGTCGGGGTTGACCTGCCCGCCGGCCTCGACGGTGAGGTAGCTTGCCCGCCCCTTCCAGCCGCAGACCGTGTGCTTGGCCGACGCCGTGAAGTGGGCCTCGTCGAGGGCCGAGCGCGGGAAGTAGTGGTTGCCGTCGACGACCACCGTGTCGTCGGACTCGGCGAGGACCGCCCCGTTCCAGACCGCGCGCGGCACGAGACGATCAGGCCGCCGGCGCCGCCGCGCGGATCAGCCCGCGCTCGTGCAGGAGCTCGGCGAGCTGGACGGCGTTGGTGGCGGCGCCCTTGCGCAGGTTGTCGGCGACGACCCACAGGTTCAGCGCCCGCGGGTGCGACGCGTCCGCGCGGATCCGCCCGACGAAGACCTCGTCGCGACCCGCCGCCTCGCGCGCCGTCGGATGGGCGTGGCGCGCGGGGTCGTCGACCACGACCAGGCCGGGCGCCGCCTCGAGCAGCGCGCGGCACTCCTCGGCGCTCAGCGGCTCGCGCGTCTGGACGTTGACCGCCTCGGAGTGGCTGAAGGCCACCGGGACGCGGGCGCAGGTGACGGAGATGCCGATCGACTCGTCGCCGAGGATCTTGCGCGTCTCGAACATCATCTTGCGCTCCTCGTCGGTGTGGTCGTCGCCCTCCGGGAAGTTGCCGGCCGCGCCGATCACGTTGTCGGCGATCACGTGCGGGTAGACCTGCGGCTCGGGCACCGTCTCCCCGTCGAGCACCGCGCGCTCCTGGGCGCGCAGCTCGTCGACCGCCTTGACGCCCGTGCCCGAGACGGACTGGTAGGTCGAGACCACCAGCCGTTCGATCCCGGCCCGCTCGTGGATCGGCGCGATAGCGACCATCAGCTGCATCGTCGAGCAGTTCGGGTTGGCGACGATCCCGCGGTGGGCGTCGAGCGCCTCCGGGTTGACCTCGGCGACGACGAGGGGCACCTCGGGGTCCATCCGCCAGCGCGAGGAGTTGTCGACCACGACGGCGCCCTTGGCGGCGAACTTCGGCGCCCACTCGCCCGACACGGAGCCGCCGGCGGAGAAGATCGCGAGGTCGAAGCCGTCGATGGTGTCGTCGGCCAGCGGCCGGACGACCAT
>JAUJME010000092.1 GCA_030447005.1 Solirubrobacteraceae bacterium
CCCCGCTGCTCGCGGGGTCGCTGGTCAGTGTGGTCTGGGGCGTGTGTTCCATCTCTCCAACTGCTCCTCTCGATCGCCGCGGGTCTCGGGTCCGCGGTCGCTTCTTCCGGGTGGAGGAGACTCCCGGGTCAGTCGGACGGAACGGGGGTGTGGAGTGCGCTCCGTGCGCCTTTAATTCTACCGTCGCGAAGCGGGCGCACCGGAGAGCGCGAACGCCTCCGCGACGAGCTCGTAGGACCGCAGCCGGGCGGCCGGATCGTGGACCAGCGTGAGGAGCGTGAGCTCGTCCGCGGCGTACTCGGAGGCCACCTCGAGCAGCGACGCGCGGACCTGCTCGGGCGCGCCCACGATGAGCCGGCGCGAGGTCCGCGACAGGCGCGTGCGCTCGGCGTCTGAGTACGAGTGGGCCTCCGCCTCGGCGACCGACGGCACCGGCCCGGGATCGCCGCGCTCCAGCCGCAGACGCCACAGCCCGACCGACTGGGCGAGCCGGCGCGCCTCGGTCTCGGTGTCCGCGCAGATCACGCCGACGCCGACGCCCACCCGCGGCGCGGCGAGCCGCGGGGAGGGGCGGAAGCGCTCGCGGTAGGCGCGCGCGACCGCCGGGCCGGCGCCCGGGTTGATGAAGTGCGCGAAGGAGAACGCCGTGCCGAACTGCGCGGCGCACATCGCGCCGTAGTCCGAGGAGCCGAGCAGCCACAGCTCGGGCATCCGCCCCGGCCCGGGGTCGGGGATCGCGCGGATGGGCGCCTCGGCCCGGTGGTCGGAGAGCAGCGCGATGAGCTCCTCGAGCTGGCGCGGGAACGGCTCGTGCTGGGCGACCGGCCGCAGGAGGTGCGCGGTGAGCGGGTCGCCGCCCGGCGCGCGGCCGAGGCCGAGGTCGATGCGGCCGGGATGCAGCGCCTCGAGCAGCCGGAAGGTCTCGGCCACCTTCAGCGACGAGTAGTGCGGGAGCATGACGCCGCCCGAGCCGACGCGGATCCCCTCCGTCGCGGCGGCGATGGCGGCGACGAGGACCTCGGGCGCCGGGCCCGCCAGGCCGGTCGTGTTGTGGTGCTCGGCGACCCAGTAGCGGGCGTAGCCGAGGCGGTCGGCGGCGCGCGCGAGGTCCAGCGTGTTGCGCAGCGCCTGCGGCGCGGTCGAGCCCGAGGGGATCGGCGACTGGTCGAGGACGCCGAGCGCGAGGTCGTCCGGCGCGGTCCGCACGCGCGGCCTACCGGCCGAGGCGGACCCAGTCGGTGAAGTCGTGCCAGGTGCCGCCCGTGCGGAAGCTCGCCTCCCCGAGCGCGTGGCGGACGCCGGCCAGCCGCTCCTCGCCCCAGCCCAGGCGGCGCACGAGCAGCACCAGCGCGCCCGCGAGCAGGCAGGCGGCGAGCAGGGAGCCGATCACCAGGAGCGGCACGGGCGAGGCGTCCGAGCCCTGGGCCGGGCGGGTGAGCACGACGTTCGGCTTGTTCTCCGCGGGCGGGGGCGTGCCCGGCGCGATGCCGGCGCCGGGGGCCGCGGGCGCGGGCGGGGCGGGCGGAGCGGGAGGCGCCGGGACGGCCTCGGCCGCGGGCGGCGCGGGCGCCGGGGCCGGGGGCGCGGGCGGCGGGGCGGGCGTCGCCGCGGGCGCAGGCGCGCCGGCACCCTCGTCGTCGTCCTTCTTCTTCTTGTCGCAGTCCCCGCGGGCGCGGGCCTCGAGCGCCGCCTCGACCGCCCGCGGGAAGTCGGGCGCGTACTGCTCCGTGTCGGCCGAGATGACCTTCAGCGTGTCGCGGAGGTCCTTCGCCGAGTGGCGGCAGGGGTCGATCTTGCCGTCGTTGCGGTAGTCGAGGATCACCCGCTTGACGTTCGCCTTGACCGCCGCGCCGGCGGCCACGGGGAACGCCGCGCAGAGCACGAGGAGCGCGGCGAGCAGGCATGGGACACGGGGGCGCATCGAGGGCCCATGCTAGCGTCGGGCCGTCTCGCCATGGCCGCCGCCGCGCCCCCCTCGCGCGCCCCTCGCGCGCTGCTCGTCGCGCTGACGGGATGCCTGCTCTACGCCGCCTTCGCGGGCGGCGGCACGGAGCTCGCCGACGAGAGCCGGGTCCAGATCGCGCTCGCGCTCCTCGCCGGCGTCGCGGCCGCCGTCTGGCTCTACGGGCGCGGCCTCGCCCTCGCCGCCTCCCCGCTGGCCTGGACGGGCGCCGGCCTGCTCGCGGCGTTCGCGCTGTGGTCGGGACTCAGCATCGCCTGGAGCGTCGCGCCCGACCGCAGCTGGGCCGAGCTCAACCGCGGGCTCGCCTACGCGCTGGCGGCGGTGCTGGGGATCGGCGCCGGCGCCTCCCTCCCCCGCGCGAGCGGGCTCGCGCGTGCGTGCACCGCATTCACGGTGCTCGGCGGCCTCGTCGCCCTCTACGCGCTGGCCGGCAAGACGGTGCCGGCGCTCCCGCTGCCCTTCGCCGACCTCGACCACGCGGGGGAGATCACCCGGCTGCGGGCGCCGTTCGGCTACTGGAACGCGCTCGGGCTGTTCTGCGTGCTGAGCGCGATGCCGGCGCTCGCCGTCGCGCTCGACGAGCGGCGGAGCCTGCGCGGGCGGCTGCTCGGCGCGGGCGCCCTCGCCGTCGCGCTGCTCGTCCTCTCGCTCACCTACTCGCGCGGGGGGCTGATCGCCCTGGCGTCGGCGCTGATCGCGGTGCTCGCCCTCGGCGCGGCGGCGGCGCGGACGCTGGCCTGGGCGGTCGCGGCGGTGGCGGCAATGGTCCCCGCCGCCGCGGTCGCGCTCTCGAGCGCGGACCTGACCGCGGATGGCGCCCCGCTCGCCGAGCGCACGGACGACGCGGCGGTCGTCGGTGTCCTCCTGCTGGCCGGCCTCGGGCTGCTCGCGCTGGTCGCGAAGGGGCTCGTCGGGCTCGAGCGCCGCGGCGCGCTCGCCGGGCGCGCCGACCGGCTGGCGCTGCGCGGGCTGCTCGGCGCGGCCGCCGTCGCGGCGGCCGTCGTCGTGGCGGGCGCCGCGCTCTCCGAGCGCGGGCTGGCCGGCTCCGCCGAGGCGGCGGGCGAGCGGTTCACCTCGATCCGCAGCGACGACGCGACGGATCCCGCCCGCCTGCTCTCGACCACCTCGGGCAACCGGTGGGTGTGGTGGAAGGAGGCGGCCGGCGCGTGGTCGGACCGCCCCGTCGCGGGCTGGGGCGCCGGGTCGTTCCCCGTCACGCACGGGCTCTACCGCACGCAGCCGCTCGCGGTGGCCCAGCCGCACTCGATGCCGCTCCAGTGGCTGTCGGAGACGGGGCTCGTCGGCTTCCTGCTTGCGGCAGGCGGGCTGCTGGCGCTCCTCGCCGCGGCGCTCGCCCGCGTGCGCGCCATCGCGCGGGGACCCGAGCGAGTCGCGGGCGCGGCGCTCGCCGCCGGCGGCGTCGCGTGGCTCGTCCACGCCCTCTACGACTGGGACTGGGACATCCCCGGCGCGACGCTGCCCATGCTCGTCGCGGTGGGGATCGCGGCCGGCCGGTCGCCGCGCCCGCGGCCCCGCCCGCCGGTGCGGTCCGCCGGGGATGGCGCGGGCCGCGCGCTGGGGCTCGCCGCCGCCGTCCTCGTCCTCTTCGCGGCGGCCGTCTCGGCGGCGCTCCCCGCGCTCGCCCAGTCGCGCGCCGAGGCGGCCCTCGACGCCGCCGCCCTCGGCGGGCCGGACCGCGAGCGGCTCGCGGGCGCGGCGCGCGACGCGGAGCTCGCCGCGCGGCTCGACCCGCTGTCGGTCGCGCCGCTGTTCGCGCTCGCCACGGTGGCCGAGCGCCTCGGCGACCTCGGGCAGGCCCGCCGCCAGATCGTGCGGGCGATCGAGCGCCAGCCCGAGAGCGCGGCCGCCTGGTCGCGGCTCGTGCGCCTGGAGATCGCCACGGGCAACCGGCCCGCCCTCGCGCGCGCCGCGCGGCGGCTGCTCGAGCTCGACCCGGTGAGCCCCGAGGCCATCGCGCTGGCGCGCCGGGCGCAGGGGGCGCTCATGCCGCCCGAGGGCTCGCCCGCCGCCACGGGCTCGCCGCTGCCGATCGCGCCGGCGCGGCTCCCCTAGCGGTCGCGGCGCAGCAGCCCGCGGCGGCCGCGGCGCCCGCCGGCGTCGGGGTCGCCGGGCGATCCCGCGGCGGCGGCGCGCTCGGCGGCGTCGAGGCGGTCGAGCGCGTCGTCGAGCTGGGCGCGGAGCCGGTCGACCGTCTCGGGGGAGTGGTGCGTGCCGAGGGCCGCCTGCGCGGCCTCGAGGTCGGCGGCGAGCCGGTCGCGCTCCTTGCGGGCGCGCTGGGTGGCCTCCCGCGCCGCGATCGTCCGGGCGCGCTCCTCGGCGAGCTCGCGGGCGGCCTGCGCGGCGCGCTCGCTGAGGATCGCCGTCTCGGTCGCGGCCTCGCCGACGCCGATCTCGAGCTCGTCGACCAGCGTGGCGAGGACGGCGCGCTCCTCGTCGGACTCGGCCCCCGAGCCGGCGAGCTCCTCGGTGCGCGCGGCGGCCGCCCGGCGGTCGCGCTCGAGGCGCCCGAGCCGGGCGATCGCCTCGTCGCGCTCCGCCCGGGCGGCCTCGGCGCGCGCGATCGCGTCGTCGAGCTCGCCCGTGACGCCGGCCAGCATCGCCTCGAGGTCCCGTGCGTTGGCGGCCGCCGCGGTGCGCTCGGCGAGCTCCGCTTCGAGGAACGCGACGCGCGAGCGCGCCTCGGCGGCCCCCCGCTCGAGCTGGGCGAGCTGGGCGGCGGCCCGCTCGCGCTCGCGGTCGAGCTCGCCGGCCAGCGCCTCGGTCGCGCCCGCGCGGGCGTTGGCCTCATCGAGCTCCCCGCTGACCGCGTTGAGGAGCGCTTCGAGCTCGGCGGCGCGGGCGGCGGCCTGCTCGAGCTCGGCGGCGATCGCGTCGGCCTGCGCGCGGGCGGCCTCGGCGGTCCGCTCGAGTTCGGGGACCTGGGCGGCGACGTCCTCCTGCTCCGCCGCGTGACGGCGCTGCGCCTCGAGGTCGGCGGCCAGCTCCTGCGAGCGCGAGTTCGCCTCGTCGAGCTCGCCGCTGACCGCGCCGAGGAGCGTTTCGAGCTCCGCGACGCGCGCGGCGGCGGCCTCGGCCGCGTCGGCCCGGGCGGTCGCGTCGTCGAGCTCGCCGCTGAGCGCGGCGAGCAGGGCCTCGAGCTCGGTGGCGCGCGCGGCGGCCTCCCCGCGCTGCGCCTCGATCGCCGCCAGCCGCTCGTCGGCCTGGGCGGCGGCGTCGACGAGCTCCTGGAGCCGCCCCCGCGCCTCGTCGCGCTCCGCCGCCGCCGCGGCGGCCCGGGTCGTCGCGTCGTCGAGCTCGGCGCTCACCGCGCTGAGCAGCGCCTCGGCCGCCCGGCGCTCCTCGCCCGCCGACGCGAGCTGGCCGCGCAGGTCCTCGGCGGCCCGGCGCTCCTCCTCGAGCTCGGCCGCCAGATGATCGAGCCGGACTTCGAGCCGGCGCCGCTCCTCGCGGTGGCGGCGCTCCTCGGCGGAGATGTCCTCGATCTGCGCCTCGAGCTCGTCCGTGCGCTGCGAGCCCTCCTGGAGGTCGCTGGCCAGCGCCGCGGCGCGCGCCTCGGCCGCCTCCATCGCTCGGGCGCGCTCCTCGATCTCGGCGCGCAGCTGGTCGAGCGCGCGCTGGGCGTCGCGGCCGCGGGCGACCTCGGACTCGAGCGACGCCACGCGGGCGCGGGCCTGCGCGAGCTCCGCCTGCGCGGCGTCGAGCTCCGCGGCCACCGCCTGCGCGCGCCCCTCGTGCTCCTCGGCGCGGTCGCGGGCGAGCACGAGCCCGTCCTCGAGCGTCTGCGCGGCCAGGCGGGCCTGGTGGAGCTCCGCCTCCGCGGACTGCACGCGGGCGTCGAGCTCCATCGCCCGCCCCGTGCTCGCCGACATCTCGGACTTGAGGACCTCGAGCAGGGCCTGCGCCTCCGCCGCCTGGCCCTCGATCGCCTCCGCGTGCGCGCGCGCCTGCTCGGCTTGCTCGCGCGCGGCGGCCAGCTCCGCCTGGCCGGCCTCGACCTGCTGCTCGCGCTCGGCGAGGGCCGAGCGGGAGATCTCGAGCAGCCCCTGGGCCTCCTCGCGGGACGCCTCGGCGGCGGCGAGGCGCTCGCGCAGCGCCGCGCTCTCCTGGCTGTCGGCCTGCCGCGCCTCCTCGAGCGCGGCGCCCACCGAGGCCAGCTCCGCCTCGAGCCGGGCGACGTCCGCCCGCGTCGCTTCGAGCGCGCGCTCGGCCTCCGCCGCGCGGGCGGCGGCCGCCTCGCGCTCCTCCTCGGCGGCCGCGCGGTGGACGTCGATGAGCCGGAAGTCCTCCGCGCGGCCCTCGAGCTCGGCGCGGACCGTCCCGAGCTCCTCCTCGCGCTCTCCGAGCGCCGAGCGCGAGACCTCGAGCAGCTCGACCGCCTCGTCGCGGGCCTCCTCGGCGGCGGCCGCCGCCGCGCGCGCCGCCTCGACCTCGGCGAGCAGCCCGCCCTGCGTCTGCTCGAGCTGCGCGCGCAGCTC
>JAUJME010000093.1 GCA_030447005.1 Solirubrobacteraceae bacterium
CCCACACACACACTAGTACACACAGTGTGCCCCCCCCCCCCGCTGTCCCGATGACCCCCGGCCCCGGCCCCGCCCCGCCCGGCGGTGGCGGGGGGGGGGGGGCCGGGGGGGGGGGCGGGGGGGCCGGGGGGGGGGGTGGGTGGGGGCGCGGGCCCCCCCCCCCCGGCGGCGCGCGCCGGCGCCGCGCGGGCCCGGCCGGGTCTGGAGGAGGGTGCGGTGCGGCGAGGCCATGGCGCCCTCCGGCCTTCCGGCCCGGCGGCGGAATCCCTGCCGGCCGGCGCTCCTCAGCCCGCGGCCGCGCCGCCGGTCGCCCCGGCGGAGGCGGTCGTCACGCGGACCTGGAGGCGCTTGGTGGCGCCCGGCGTGCTGACGGCGAGCCGGTAGAGACCGGGCAGCCGGGGCCGCACGCGCGTGTCGTAGCCGCCGTTGCGCACGTTGATGCGCTTGCGCTGGACCGGCACCCACCGCTTGCCGACCTGCCGCTCGAGGACGAAGAGCACCTTGCCGGCCGCCGGAGCGGGGGAGAGCGTCCCCTTCGCGCGGATCGTCGTGCCGCGGCGCACCCGCCGGGCGCTGAGCGCCATCGTCAGGCGCGGCAGCACGGTCACCGACGTCGCCGCGGCCTGCGCGGCGGGCCGCGCGCCGTCGCCGTGGTAGACCGCGCGCACCAGCCCGGAGGCGGGCACCGCCGCCGTGGCGAACCACTGCCCGTCGGCTCCGGTGGTGGCCGACCCGACGGGCTGCCACGCACCGCCGCGCGGCTGGAACTGGAGCTCGAGGGCCGCGCCGGCGGGCGAGGAGCCGTCCCCGAAGCGCAGCTGCCCGGAGACGTCGATGCCGGCCGGGTAGCGGACGCTGCGGGTCGCGACGCGCAGCGTCAGCGAGCTGGCGGCGGCGGCCGCGGGGGCCGGGGCATTCGTGCGGCGGGTGGTCTCCGTCCGCAGCGCGGGCAGCTGGCCGTAGAGGACGTTGCCCGGGCAGCTCGTCGCGTCGCCGTCGCGGTGGCCGGAGATCCGCTGGAAGGTGACGGGCGTGCCGGCCCGGTAGCGGTTGCTCTCGCCGCCCTGGGAGGTGACCGTCACCTGGCCCTCGGGCGGCACGCCGTGCAGGGCGAGCTTCCAGGCGAGCAGCTGGGCGAGGGCGCCCATCCCCGGCTCGGGATTGGGGATGGCGCTGAAGTCGCCGAGGCAGGCGACGCCGGTGGAGACGGAGTTGTAGCCCTGGGCCTGGGCCCCGACCACGGCGAGCTCCATGCCGCCCGCGCGGCCCTCGAACACCTGGCCGTACTTGTCGACGAGGAAGTTGTAGCCGATGTCGTTCCACCCGTTGGAGTCGCGGTGGTAGCGCGCGATCCCGAGCACGATGGACGCCGAGTCCTCCGGCCGGTAGGCGTTCGCGGTGACCGTGTGGTGGACGAAGCCGAGCTGGACCTCGCCGTAGGTCGGCGACGTCTTGGGGGGCACGGAGTCGCCACCCCACTCCGTGCGGGTGAAGATCCGCGGGGGCCGGGTGCCGCCCGCCGGCGGCGGCTGGCCCTGGGCGCGGGGCGGCGCGGAGGCCGACGCCGACGCGGCGGCGCGGCGGCGCAGCCGCGACGTGATGGCGCGCGAGGCGGTGGCGGTCGGCTTGGCGCGGACGAAGCGCACCCGCAGGCCGCGCGCGTGCCCGCGCAGGCGGAGTTGGAGCTCGTCGGCGGTGTCCGTCCAGGCCGGCTCGGTGCCCGCGACGGCGCGCGCGGCGTCGGGAGCGTGGTCGCCCGCGGTGTGCAGCGCGAGCCACGGCGACCAGGCGCCGCCGCGGCGGCGGGTGCGGACCTGCGCGTCGAGCCGGCCGCCGCGCGCCCAGCGCAGGCCGAGGAGGTCGAAGCGCCGCGGCGCGCGCAGGACGGCCGTGGTGCGCCACCCGGCGCCGGCGACCGTCGCGCCCGGCTCCGCGCCGCCGAGGTCGAGCTCGAAGAGCGCGGGGCGGCGGCCGGCGAACGCCGGAGCGGGGGTCAGCGCGCCGGCGGCGATGGCCGCCGCCCCCGCCCCGAGGGCGTGCCTGCGCGTGATCCGTTCGGTTGCCATGGTCATGTCGAACACGCCTGGATCCTCGTCGGATCGGTTCGGCGCCTGACCGATCCGTCCCTGCAAGACGCTACCCGGGAGCGGGCACGCACTCGGGGCAGGCGCCCCGCAGCACGACGTCGTGGGCGTCGACGTCGTAGCCGAGCCGCCGGCCGAGGTCGTCGATGAGCCGCTCGAGCTCGCCGTCCTCGAAGGCGCTCATCCGCCCGCAGTGGGTGCAGATCGCGTGGTGGTGGTGCTCCCCCGACGGGTGGGCGGGCTCGTAGCACGCCGTCCCGCCGACGTCGATGCGGTGGACGAGCTTGAGGTGGGTGAGGACGTCGAGCGCGCGGTAGACCGAGGCGAGCCCCACGGCCCGGTCGCCGGCGCGCAGCCGGTCGTGGATCGCCTGCGCGCTGAGCACGCAGCGCTGCTCGGCGAGCAGGCCGAGGACCTCCTCGCGCGCGCCGCCCGCGCGATGGCCCGCCCGGGCCAGCTCGCCGCGCGCGTGCTCGACCCAGCTGCGCTCCGTCTCCGTCCCGGCCACGGGTCCATCGTACCGCGGCGGGCGCGCTAGATGAGAACGGCTTTCAGTATCGTGCCGGTCGTGCTCCGCCGCCTCGCAGCCGCCGCCGCCCTCACCGCCGCCGTGTCGGGGTGCGGCGCGGCGGCCGAGGGGGAGGCGGGAAGCGGCGGCCGGATCACCGTGGTGGCGACGACGACGCAGGTCGCCGACCTCGCGCGCAACGTCGCCGGCGACCGCGCGGAGGTCCGCGGGCTGCTCGCCGCCAACGCCGACCCGCACGATCACGAGGTCCGCCCGAGCGACGTCGAGGCGCTGAGCGGGGCGCAACTCGTCCTGCGGTCCGGAGGGGAGCTCGACGAGTGGCTGCTCGAGGCGGCCGAGAGCGCGGGCTCCGAGGCCGAGGTGGTCTCGCTCAAGGACGCCGTCGGCGCGGAAGGCCCCGACCCGCACTGGTGGCAGGACCCGCGCAACGGCGCCGCCGCGGTGGGCGTCATCCGCGACGCGCTCGCGAAGGCCGACCCCGCCGGGGCGGCCGGCTACCGCGCCCGGGCCGCGGCCTACGCCCGCCGGCTGGGCGCGCTCGACCGCGCGGCGGCCGCGTGCATGGAGCGCATCCCCGCGAGCCGGCGCAAGCTCGTCACCACCCACGACGCCCTCGGCCGCTACGCGCGGCGCTACGGGATCGAGGTGGTCGGCGCGGTGATCCCCTCGCTGTCGACCCGCGGGCAGCCGTCGGCCGGCCAGACGGCGGAGCTGGTCGCGACCATCCGCCGCGAGCGCGTCGCGGCGGTCTTCGCCGAGAGCTCGGTGGACCCGAAGGTCGAGCGGGCGATCGCGCGGGAGGCCGGCGCGCGGCTCGGGCCGGCGCTCTACGCCGACACGCTCGGGCCCGCGGGCTCGCCGGGCGCCACCTACCTCGGCTCGCTGCGCGCCAACACGGAGGCGCTGGCCGACGGCTTCACGGGCGGATCGGCCACGTGCTCCCTGCCGCCGGCGTGAGCCTCTACGAGACCCTCGTCGGGCCCTTCGAGGCGCCGTTCATGCAGCGGGCGCTCATCGAGGTCGGGCTCCTGTCGGTCCTCGGCGGGCTGCTCGGCACCTGGATCGTCCTGCGCCGGCTGGCGTTCTTCACCCACGCGATCGGCACCGCCGCCTTCCCGGGGCTCGTGGTCGCGGGGGCGTGGGGCGTGCCGCCGCAGCTCACCGCGCTGGCCTGCGGACTCGGCCTGGCCGGGGGGATCGAGGGGCTCACGCGCCGGGGGCGCGCCGACGCCGCCACCGCCACGGGGCTCGGGCTGGTCGCCGCGCTCGCGCTCGGGGTGATCCTCGCCTCGGACGTCTATGAGTCGGGGGCCGGGGTCGACCGGCTGCTGTTCGGCAGCCTGATCGGCTTGAGCGACACGGATCTCTGGCTGACCGCCGCGCTGGCGGTGGTGGCGGCCGCCGCGAGCGCCGCGCTGCGCCGTCCGTGGCTGGCGGGTGGCTTCGACCCGGGGGGCGCCCGCGCGCTCGGCGTGCGCGCCGGCCTCGGCGACCGGCTCCTGCTCGTGCTGGTCGCCCTCGCGGTGGTCGCGGCGCTCGACGCGGTCGGCGCGCTGCTGGTCACCGCGATCTTCGTCCTCCCCGCCGCCACGGTGCGGCTGCTCTCCGACCGCCTCGGCGTCCTGCAGCTCGCAAGCGTCGCGCTGGCGGCCGGCGAGGGCATCGCCGCCCTGTGGCTCGCCCGCCGGCTCGACGTCGGGCCGGGGCCGGCGCTCGCGGTCCTCGGCGGCGCCGGCTTCGCGCTCGCGCTGGCGTGGCGCTCGCTCGTGCGCCGCGAAGGGGCGGGCGCATGACGGGCGCGCTGGTGCGCACGGAGGGCCTCGGCGGCGGCTACGCGGCCGGCGACGGCGCCCTGGAGGACGTCTCCTTCATGGCGCACGGCGGCGAGGTGGTCGCGGTCCTCGGCCCCAACGGCGGCGGCAAGACCACTCTGTTCCGCGCGCTGCTCGGCGAGCTGCCGCTCCGCCACGGCACCGTCGAGCTCGCGGGCCGCCCGGCCTACGTCGCCCAGACGGAGCGCTCGCGGCTGGACTTCCCGGTCTCCGCGCTCGACGTGGTGCTGATGGGCGCCTACGCCCGTACGCCGTGGTACCGGCGGATCGCGGCGGCCGACCGCCAGGCGGGCCGCGCCGCGCTGGATCGCGTGGGCCTCGCCGAGCGCGAGCGCAGCCGCTTCGGCGCGCTGTCGGGCGGCCAGCGCCAGCGGGTCCTGATCGCCCGCGCGCTCCTCCAGGACGCGCCGGTGATGTTGCTCGACGAGCCGCTCAGCGGGGTCGACCGGGTCAGCGCGGAGCACATCGAGGCGGTGTTCGCGAGCCTGCGGGAGGAGGGGCGCGCGCTGCTGGTCGCCACCCACGACATCGAGCAGGCGCGGCGCTTCGACCGCGTGCTCTGCCTCGCCCGCCGGCAGGTGGCGTTCGGCCCGCCCGCCGCGACCCTCACCGCCGAGGTGCTCGCGGAGACCTACGGCGCCGAGCTGATCGTCCTCGAGGGCGGGCGGACGGCCATCGCCGTCGACCACCACGAGCACTGAGAGCGACCGCCGTGCTCGACGCGCTGCTCGACCCCTTCCGCACCGGCATCGGGCAGCGCGCGCTGGCCGAGGTGCTGATCGTCGCCGTCGCCTGCGGGCCGCTCGGCGTCTGGGTCCTGCTGCTGCGCCAGGTCTACGCCGCGGAGTCGATCAGCCACGCGATGCTGCCCGGGCTCGTCCTCGCCGCGCTGCTCGGCGCGCCGCTGCTGCTCGGCGCGGCGGGCGGCGTGCTGGTCGCCGCCGCCGTGATCGCGCTCGCCGCGCGAGAGTCGCGGATCGGCGCCGACGTCGCGGTGGCGGTGGCGATCAGCGCGCTCTTCGGCCTGGGGGCGATCCTCGCGCTCGCCCCCGCGGTCCCGCCGCGGATCGGCGAGCTGCTGTTCGGCGACCTGCTCGGCGTGGGGCGGGGGGAGCTGCTCGCCACGGGGGCGCTGGCGGTCGCCATCGCCGCGGTGCTCGTCGCCGCGCACCGCGGGCTCACGCTCACCGCGTTCGACCCGTCCGCCGCGCCGTCGCTGGGCACGCGGCCGCCGCGGGTCGCGCTCCTGCTGCTCGCCCTGCTCGGGCTGACCACCGTCGCCGCGGTCCAGGCGCTCGGCAACCTGCTCGTGGTGGCGCTCGTCATCGCGCCCGCCGCCGCCGCGCTCAACCTCGCGCCGCGCCTGGCGGTCGCGCTCCCGCTCGCCGCGGCGCTGACCGCCGCGGCGGGGGTCGCCGGGCTCCACCTCTCCTTCCACCTCGACGTCGCGGCGGGGGCCTCCGTCGCGGTCTGCGCGGTCGCGGTGTTCGCGGCCAGTTTGCTGCGGCCCGCACCGGCTGCCGCCCGCGCCACCGCATAGGCTCCGCCCGCGTGCTCGCCTCCATCCCCAGCCCAGGCGCCAAGGGCTTCGAGATCGGCCCGTTCGACGTCCGCTACTACGGCCTCGCCTACGTCGCCGCGGTGGTCGCCGCCGTGCTGATCTCCGGGCGCCGGTGGAAGGCGGAGGGCGGCGACCCGCGGGTCGCCGAGGACGTCGCGCTGTGGGGCTTCCCGGCCGGCCTGCTCGGCGGGCGGCTCTACTTCGTGATCACGAGCTGGGACGAGGTCCCGGACGAGTGGTGGGGCGTCTTCGCGATCTGGGAGGGCGGCCTCGGGCTGCCGGGCGGGATCGCCGCCGGCGTGCTGGCCGGGATCTGGCGGCTGCGGCGGCTGGGGATCGACGTGCCACCGTTCATGGACGTCGCGGCCCCCGGGATCCTCGTGGCGCAGGCGATCGGCCGGCTCGGCAACTGGTTCAACCAGGAGCTCT
>JAUJME010000094.1:0-2153 GCA_030447005.1 Solirubrobacteraceae bacterium
CGGTCTACACGCCCAAGGACTTCGAGCTCTCGGCGATCATGCGCGACATCGTCGGCCTCGTCGCCGAGCGCAACGGGGTCGCCGAGCCGGCCTAGTAGGTCCGTAGACGAAGCGGATCGGCGTTGCGGCCTCGAGCTCGCGGCCGTTCGTCGCGTCGGCCTCGACCTCGCCGGCGACCTCGTCGAGCGCCTCCGGGCCCGTGCCGCCGCACGCGCCGCGGGCGAGGTCGATCCGCACGCGGCGCACGAGTTCGCGCCGCAACCGGGTGCCCGGCGCGACCGTGAGCCGCTCGATCGCCGGCGGCGGCGCCCGCCAGAGCCGGCGCCTCAGGGTCGTCCTGCCCGTCGCCCGGTTCCGGCAACGCTGCTCGGCGGTCACCGTGATCCGCACGCGCAGCACGCCGCCGTCGGCGTCCCGCGCAAGGCCTGTCGCCCGCAGCAGGGGGCTCGCGAGGCGCACGGGCCGGACGGGCGACTCCGCCGGCGAGGCGACCTCCACCGGTCCGCCCGCGGCGGTGCGCTCCAGGCGGATGATCGCCTGCGGCGGCGTCCGCTCGCCCGCGGGCAGCGCCACCGTGCTGCGGCCGAGCGACCGGCCCGCGCCGGCCGGCGACGTCCGCAGGATCCGCAGCGTCCGCCGCCACGGGCGGTGCGCGCGCCGCGAGCCCACGACCACGTAGCGGCTCACGGGCCGCCGCAGCGGCACGTCAGCGGAGAAGCGCCCCGTGGACGAGACGGCCGCCGGGAGGCTCCGCCCCGTGATCACGTCGAGGACGATCACCCCGCTGTCGGGTGGCCGCACCTCGCCGCGCACCGTGAACACGCCGCCCGGGGTCGTCGCGTCCACGGTGAGGGCCCGGCCGGCCGAGCGATCGAGCTCGACCGTCCCGCTGACGGAGCGCGGCGGCGCGGGCCCGCCGCCGCAGCCGGCGAGGAGGAGCACCGCCACGGATGGGAGCCACCGCGCCCGCACGGGCCGATGCTACGGCGGGGAGGACGTGACGGGCGCTGCTCTTTGTGGGATGCTCGCCCCCAGCGAAGAGCGCAATGAGGGGAGAGCCGATGCGCATCACCTATTTCGCCAGTGCCGGAGCGGCCGACGCGACGCGGGCCTCCATCCCGCTGCACCTCGCGGCCAACGGCTCGCTCGAGGTCGGCCACGAGACCTCCGTCATCCTGGGCGGCGACGCCGCCGAGCTGCTGATCGGGGATGCGGTCGAGCGGATCGAGGGCGTCGGCGTGCCGCCGGCACGCGACCTGCTCGCGAAGCTCCGCGACCACACGATCCCCGTCTACGTCTGAAAGGGCTGCGCGGTCGCCCGTGGGGCGACCGACGAGGATCTGGCCAAGGTCGGCGGGACCTGGGTGACGCCTCCGGACGTCGCGCGGCTGTTCGCCGAGAGCGACCGGGTGGTGAGCCTCTAGCTCAGGCCGCCCGCCAACCGGCCACGCCGGGACCACCGCCGGAACGGGCGAGCAGACGCTCCGCCGCCGCACCGAACCCGAGCCCGATGACCAGCCAGAGGGTGGCGTTGATGCCCAGCGACGCGAGGCGGAACCGGTGGAGCACGTCGGCCGGGAAGCCGGGCGGCGTCTCGCCGGCCTCGGGGAGGATCAGCTGCGCGACGACGACGAGCGCGACGAACACGCCACCGGCGGCGACGCCGGCGTTCCAGCCGCCGAGCCGGGCGGCGAGCTGGGCGCGGACGCGAACCGCGGCGAGCAGGGCGAGCGCCGTGATCGCGATCAGCGCGAGGCTGAGGAGGGTGCGCTGGTCGATCGTCGCCGGATCGCCGACCGCCGGCGGGTTGGCCGGGTACTTGGTGAACGGGACGAGCGTGATCGTCGCGAAGGCCGCAAGGGCCAGGACGGCCGCGGTCAGCCGAGGGCCGGTGATGCCGACGCGGCCGTACGCGTAGGCGAAGCCGAGCGCGAACAGCCCGCCGAGGCCGACCCCGAGTGCGACGGTGCCGGTCAGGAGGCCGATCGTGCGCTGCACGCCGCGGCCGAACACCTCGGCCTCTGCCGGCTCGCCGGCCCTGGCGGCCATCAGGGCCTCGAAGTCGATGGCGGCCTGGACCTCGGGCTCACCGAGGACGAACGCGACCGCGAACGCGAGGACGCCGGCCAGCAGGCCGATGAGCATCCCCCGTA
>JAUJME010000094.1:2253-6417 GCA_030447005.1 Solirubrobacteraceae bacterium
CCGGGCGCGGGTGCTCCCGGTTCACAGTGGCGCGACCGCGCCGGATTCGCACCGGCTTCCTCCGTCGTCAGACGTGGCGGGAGCATACCCGGCGGACGGTGGGCATGCGAGGCGGCGCGTATGCTGCTGGCTGTCAGCGCGATGGCGTGTGAGGAACCCGATGCGAGCTCGGGACGGTCGCGCCACTGTGACTGGGCCTCCGGCGCCCAGGAGTCAGGAACTCCGGCCATCGCGATCGTCGTTCGTGGGAACGCGTTCTTCCCAGGAGGCCCCTCGATGTGCCCACAACCCGCCGTGACCCAGGACCGGTGCCCCGGCGTGCTCCGCCTGCACGCCGCCGCCGACGGTCACCTGGCGCGCATCCGGCTGCCGGGCGGCCGCCTGGACGCGGCGGGGCTCGAAGCCGTCGCGACGCTGGCGGACCGGGGCAACGGTGTGGTGGACCTGACCTCGCGCGCGAGCGTCCAGGTGCGCGGCCTGCGCGAGGAGGATGCGGGCTGGGCGGCCGACCGGCTCTGGGCCGCCGGGCTCCTGCCATCCCCCGGACATGACCGGGTGCGCAACATCCTCGCCTCGCCGCTGGGCGGCCGCCACCCCGCCGCGACGCTGCGGACGGACGCCCTCGTGACGGATCTCGACCGCGCGCTCTGCGCCGATCCCGACCTCGCGCGCCTCCCCGGCCGGTTCCTGTTCATGGTGGAGGACGGGAGCGCGACCCTCGGCCCGCAGCGTGCCGACGTGGCGATCGTGGCGCGCGATGCCGGAGCCCGCGTGCGGCTCGATCTCGGGGGGCGCCCGACGACCCTCGGGGCGGCCCCTGCCGACGGGCCCGCGCTCGCCCTCGACGCGGCTCGGGCCTTCCTCGCTCTCCTGCTGGGCGACGGCGGTGACGGCTGGCGCATCGACGACCTCCCGGGCGGCGCGGCGCGCGTCGCGGCCGTGCTCGGCGGCGCGCTCACCGTCCCCCCCGCCCCTGACACTGGCGGGGGCATGGTCGCCGGCGTGTCCGAGCAGGCCGACGGGCGGTTCGCCGTCACGGCGCTCGCGCCCCTCGGTCGTCTCGGGCGCACGACGCTCCTGGCGCTCGCCGCGGCGGTCGCACCGGGGGGCTCGGTGCGGCTCTCGCCCGCGCGGACCGTGACGATCGTCGACGTGCCCGCCGCCCGCGTCGAGCCCCTGGGCGCGGAGCTCGGAGCCCTCGGCCTCGTGACGTCCCCGGCATCGGGCTGGGACGGCATCTCGGCCTGCGCGGGACTCGGCGCGTGCGCGAACGCCCGGGTGGACGTGCGGTCCGCGGCGGGCCGCCGGGCGGCCGCCCGGCGCGAGCAGGCGAGCACCGCGCCCGCCGAGCACTGGACCGCGTGCGAGCGGGGCTGCGGACGGCCGCGCTCCGTGCCGGTCTTCGTCACCGCCACGCCGGGTGCGGTGCGCGTCGAGCGCCCCGGCGACACGGTCGACGTCGCGACGATCGATGACGCCGTCGCGTTGCTCGCCGCCGAGGTCCCCACCGCATGACCGGGACGGAGTACATCCGCGACGGCGCGGAGATCTACCGGCGGTCGTTCGCCACGATCCGCGCCGAGACCGACCTCGAGGGGGTCGAGCCCATCCTCGAGCGGACCATCGTGCGGATGATCCACGCCTGCGGGATGGTCGACCTCGTGGCCGACGTCGAGGCCTCGCCCGGGTTCGCGCCCGCCGCCGAGGCCGCGCTCCGGGCCGGCGCCCCGATCCTCTGCGACACGAGCATGGTCGCCGCCGGCGTCACCCGGTCCCGCCTGCCGGCGGGCAACGACGTCGTCTGCACGCTCGCCGACCCGGCTGTCGCCGCGCTGGCCGCCCAGCTGGGCACCACCCGGACCGCCGCCGCCGTCGAGCTGTGGCGCGACCGCCTCGAGGGGGCGGTCGTCGTCGTCGGCAATGCCCCCACCGCACTGTTCCACCTGCTCGACCTCGTGTCGGCCGGCGCGCCCCGCCCCGCCGCCGTCATCGGGATCCCCGTGGGCTTCATCGGCGCCGCGGAGTCCAAGGCCGCGCTGGCCGAGCAGCCCCTGGGCCTCGAGTACCTCGTCGTCCGCGGCCGTCGCGGCGGCAGCGCCATCTCTGCGGCCGCGGTCAACGCGCTGGCGAGCGCCGCCGAATGAGCGCCGACCAGACACCGACCGGCCGCCTGTACGGGGTCGGCGTGGGGCCGGGCGACCCGGATCTCGTGACGCTGAAGGCTGCGCGCCTCATCGCCGCCGCCGATGTCGTGGCCTACCCGGTCGCGCGGCGCGCGACCGGCGGCGGGGTGGCGCGCACGATCGCCGGCCCGCACCTGCGCGAGGGGGTGATCGAGGTGGCCATGACCTATCCGGTCACGATCGAGCAGACCGACCATCCCGGTGGCTACGAGGCGGCGATCGCGGACTTCTACGACGAGAGCGCCGCCGAGCTCGCCGGCCACCTCGACGCCGGCCGCGACGTCGTCGTGCTCTGCGAGGGCGACCCCTTCTTCTACGGCTCCTACATGTACCTGCACGACCGGCTCGCCCACCGCTACGAGGCCGAGGTCGTGCCGGGCGTCACCTCGTTCAGCGCCGCCGCGGCGACGGCGGGCACACCGCTGGTCAAGCGCGACGACGTCCTCACGATCCTGCCCGGGACGCTGCCGGCCGACGTCCTGGCGACGCGCCTGCGCTCGGCGGACGCCGCCGTCGTCATGAAGCTCGGGCGGACGTTCACCGCCGTGCGGGACGCCGCCGACGCCGCCGGCGTCGCCGACCGCGCGGTCTACGTCGAGCGGGCCAGCTCCCCCCTCGAGCGCTCGGCGCCGCTGCGCGAGGTCGACCCCGCCGCGGTGCCGTACATGTCGCTCGTCCTCGTGCCGACCGGGCAGGGCCGCAGGGCGGCGACCGCGTCCGGCGGCAGCGTGGCGGTCGTCGGCCTCGGCCCCGCCGGCCCGGAGTGGCTCACGCCCGAGGCCCAGGCCGAGCTCGCCGCCGCGGACGTCCTCATCGGCTACAAGACCTACGTGGACCGGGTGCCCCCGCGCCAGGGCCAGCAGCGCTTCGCGACCGACAACCGGGTGGAGGCCGACCGGGCCCGGCACGCGCTCGACCTGGCGGCCGCCGGCGCCCGCGTCGCGGTGGTGTCCTCCGGGGACCCCGGCATCTTCGCGATGGCCTCGGCGGTGCTGGAGGCCCTCGACGCCGCCGACGGCCCGGCCGGCGGCGTGGCGGTGCGGGTCGTGCCGGGGCTGTCGGCCATGCAGGTGGCGGCGGCCCGCGTCGGCGCGCCGCTCGGTCACGACTTCGCGGTGGTCTCGCTGTCGGACATCCTCAAGCCGTGGGCGGTCGTCGAGCGTCGGCTCGACGCGGCCGCGGCGGCCGACATGGCGCTCGCGCTCTACAACCCGGCCTCGCGCACGCGGCGCGAGCAGCTCGAGCGGGCGGTCGAGGTGCTCCGCCGCCACCGCACTCCTTCGACGCCGGTCGTGGTGGCCCGAGCGGTGGGCTCGGACGCCGAGGCCGTCACCGTCACGACCCTCGGAACGCTCGACCCCGGCGTCGTCGACATGCGGACCCTGCTGATCGTCGGGTCCTCGACGACGCGCACCATCGGCTCCAACGGCCACGGCGGTCCCGACCGCGTCTACACGCCGCGGAGCTATCCGGGGGTCTGACGGCGGGCCCACTCCGCCGCCTCGCCGACGGTGCGCACCGTCGCTGAGTCCGGCCGGGGCGGGCGCCGGACGACGACGACCGGCAGGCCGCGGAGCCGGGCGGCCGCGAGCTTGGCCTCGGTCAGCTCACCGCCGCTGTCCTTCGTGACGAGCACGTCGATGCGGTGGCGGTCGATCAGGGCGAGCTCGCCCTCGAGCGTGTAGGGCCCGCGGTCCAGGAGGATCTCGTGGTGCCGGGGCAGCACGACGTCGGGCGGGTCGACGCAGCGGATCAGGAACCAGCGGGCGTGCTCGCCGGCGAACGCGGCCAGCCCCTGGCGGCCCGTGGTCAGCAGGACGCGCTCGCCGCCGAGCGGACCGAGCGCGGCGGCAGCCTCCGCGAGGTCCTCGGCCCAGTGCCAGCGGTCGCCGTCGCCGGGCGCCCATCCAGGGCGCTCCAGGCGCAGCAGCGGCACGTCCGCGGCCCTCGTCGCCTCCGCCGCCGAGGCAGAGATCCGCTC
>JAUJME010000095.1:0-1379 GCA_030447005.1 Solirubrobacteraceae bacterium
TGGGGTGCAGGCCGTTGACGCCCGCGGAGACCTCGCGCAGCAGCGGCTCGAGGTCGTCCGTGGCCAGCCGCACGGCCTCCATCTTGCCGGCGAGCGGCTCGGCGGCCTCGCGGACGGCGGAGATCTCCTTGATCGGCTTCGCCTCCTCGAGCAGCTGATCCATCTGGCCGTTCATCGTGACGATGCCCTCCTGCACGTCGGCGAGCCGGCGGATCGGGCCCATCTCCTCGCGCAGGCGATCGAGCTTGGCGGAGACGTCGGAGAGCTCGGCGATCGGGCCCATCTCCTCGCGGAGGCGGTCGAGCTTGGCGGAGACGTCGGAGAGCTCCCGGATCGGCGCCATCTCCTCGCGCAGCCGGTCGAGCTTCTCGGAGACCTCCGAGAGCCGCTGGATCGGCAGCATCTCGTCGCGCAGCGCGTCGAGCTTGTCCGGGAGGGGCTCGACCGCCGTGCGCACCGCGTCGAGGCGGCGCTCGAAGCCGCCGACGATGCCGTCGGCGCGCGCCTCGAGCTCGGGGAGCCGGCGGGCGACGTCGGCGAGCGCGTTGAGGTCGTCGAGCGCTCGGAGCAGCAGCTTCGGGGGGATGAGGAGGGGATTGAGCATGGGAGCCTTCATGCTTCCCCCATGGACCTCGGGCTGAACGGACGCGGATGCGTCGTGACGGGCGCGACGAAGGGCATCGGGGCCGCGATCGCGGCCGGGCTGCGGGCGGAGGGCGCGCGGGTGCTGGAAGTCGCGCGCAACGCCGGCGCGGACGGGCTCTCGCTCGACGTGACCGAACGTGGCGCGTCCGAGCGTATCGTCGCGGAAGCCCAGGCGCGGTTCGGGACCCTCGACGTGCTCGTCAACAACGCCGGCACGAGCTTCGCCCGGCCGCTCGACGAGCTCTCCGATGCCGACTGGCAGGGCCAGTGGGAGCTCCACGTGATGGCGTCGATGCGGCTGATGCGCGCGGCCGCGCCCGGGATGGCGGAGCGCGGTTGGGGGCGCATCGTCAACGTCGCCTCGTCGGCCGGGAAGCGCCCGTCGCTCACCAACGCCGCCTACTCGGTCACCAAGGCCGCGCAGCTCTCGCTCTCCCGCGTGTTCGCCGACGCGTGGGCGGGCAGCGGCGTGCTCGTCAACGCGGTCGCGCCCGGCCCCGTCTCGAGCCCGCTGTGGACCGCCGACGGCGGGCTGGCCGACCAGACCGCGGCCGCACGCGGCATCTCGCGCGAGGAGGCGCTCGACGCGCAGGCGGCGAAGGTCCCGCTCGGCCGCTTCGCCACCCCCGAGGAGGTGGCGGCGGCGGTCGTCTTCCTCTGCTCGGAGCCGGCGTCGACGGTCACCGGCGCCGCGTGGTCGGTGGACGGCGGCGCGGTGGCGACGATCGTCTAGT
>JAUJME010000095.1:1479-6342 GCA_030447005.1 Solirubrobacteraceae bacterium
AGGGGGCGGGCGCCGCGGGCTCCCGCTCGGCGAGGATGCGGAGGTTCTTCGCGACGCGCGCCGCGAGGGCGAGCGCCATGACCGCGGCGACGCCGAGGCCGATCACGTCGAGGAGGCTGAGCCCCAGCCCCGCCACCTCGAAGCCCAGCCCGGCGCCGAGCGCGAGTGCGGTGTTGACGGCGATGAGCAGCACGCGGACCTCGGTCGGCCCGATGCCCCCGTACCCGAGGCTGAACGCGCCGAGGGCCTGCGTCTCCAGGTAGGTGTTGATCGAGAGGATCAGGTAGGCGATCACGATCACCAGCCCCGTCGCGAGCAGCATGTGCGGGGAGAGCCCGAGCCCGATGCCGATCAGCGCGGTGGCGATCGCGTCGACGACGTGGTCGAGGTAGTAGCCGTAGTTGGGCCGCTCGGTCCGCCGGAAGCGAGCGAGGGTCCCGTCGAGCGAGTCGCCGAACCAGTGCACGACGAGCAGCGCGCTCGCCGCCCACAGCCACACCGGGCTCTCGTTGGAGAGCAGGTAGGCGGCGGCGATGCCGAGCGCCGCGAGCACCCCGAGGCCCGTCAGGTGGTCGGGCATCACGCGGGCGGGCAGTCGCGGCGCGAGCCACGCGAGGGCGCGCGCCTCCGCAGTGGCGAGCAGGAAGCGCTGCTCGCGGTTGGCGCTGGCGGGCGGGTCGGCGATGGCGGGCACGGCGTCCTCTCCTTCGGCTTGTTGACCAGCGGTCTACAAGCCCAGGTACGCTGATGCGCGCCCCCCGTTACGCGCTCAGAGGTCGAAGATCGCGTAGCGGAAGTTGACCTCCCCCGGGTCGGCGGGCGCGCCGCTGCCGTTGCACGCCGTCAGCCGGAAGCCGCCGTCGCCCGGGCCGAGGGCGGGCGTGAGCGAGATGGCGTCTGGCCAGTTCGACGGCGGGGTGACCGCCACCACGTCGTCGGAGATGTTCCCCGTGCCCGGGACGTTGAAGTTCCGCGTCACGCAGGCCCCGACGGGGATGGGCGGGAAGTCGACGGTCGCCTGGCCGGACCGCGACGTGACGTCGGACGCCCGCAGCGACCCGTCCGCGACCTGGCGCGACTCGACCGAGCCGTCGGCGAGCTCGTCCGTCCCGACCGCGCGGGCGCGGATCGAGTTCGAGGTCACCGCGTTCGGTGCGAGCTTCGCCCCGG
The DNA here is from genome assembly GCA_030447005.1 of Solirubrobacteraceae bacterium. The sequence continues at coordinate 2,650 of JAUJME010000095.1, forward strand.
TGACGCTGCGGTTGCCCGGGACGCGGAAGCCGTTGCGGGCGCGGGCGGAGAGGTCCTGGCGCTCGAGCGTGCCGTTCTTGACCTTCGCTCCGGTGACCGTGTTGTCGCGGAGCCGGCTGCCGGAGATCTGCTTGGCCGCGCGCTGCGCGGCGGCGGGGCCGTCGAGTGCGACGAAGAGAGCGAGCAGCGCGATGACGACTGCGGGTGACGGGCGGCGCACGGTGAGCGAACCTCCAGAAGTCGGGGCGATGTCAGCGGGCGTACCCGCAGGCGCGGGGGGTCAGGCCGCGACGACGGCGCCCCGCACGGCCGGGCAGCCCTTGCGCCGGACCACGACGACGTGGCGTCCTCGCGAGAGGCGCACGCCGAGCAACGCCCGCCCGTCGGCGCCGGCCCGGCGCGACCGCCGCCCGAGGCGCATGCGGACGCCTCGCGCGCAGCGCCACGGGACGCCACGGACGTGCGCTCGGACGACGACTCGCCGGCCTGCACGAACCCGGCGCGGGCGGACGACGAGGCGCGGGCGGGCCCGGGCCGGGGCCGGGCGCGCGTGCCCGGCGACCGGCGCGGAGCCCGAGCCGGAGCCGGCGCACGGCGTGACGGCGTGCTCGGTCACCTGCGCGCCGTCGGCGAACCCGAACGATCCGGCGGAGCGCCACACCCCGTCGGCGGGGCAGCCCGGCGGCGTGCGCACGTAGCCCGGCGCGTCGATCGTGAAGTCGATGTCGCGCACGGCGGTCTCGCCGTCGGGCGGGCCGCCGGGCGTCATCGGCGGCGCCAGCGTGGCGGTGTGCCCCTCGATCCGCGCGCGGTCGAAGCCGAGCGTCCGCCGCGAGCGGCGGTCGACGGCGAGCTCGACGAAGCCGCCCGGGGTGTTGAACAGGACGAGGTCCGCGCTGGCCGGATCGACGGCCGGGCCGAAGCCGGTGATCGCGGTCAGCGTGCCCGAGCCGATCCTGCTCCGGGCCGGGCAGGCCTGCTCGCCGAGGGCGCGCAGCTGCTCGTCGGTCGCGGCGCAGGCCGGCACGGCGTCGAGCACGAAGCGGGTGCCGGCGGGCGCGGCGACGACCGCGCGGCGGATCGGGGACGGCTTGCCGTCGGGGTTCCCCGCCGCCTTGAAGCGGACTTGGAGCGACAGCGCGCTCGGCGACGCCGGCGCCCGGTTCGCGAGCGCGAGGGCGAAGTCCGCGCGCTCGCCGGCCACCGCGGCGCCCGGCCCCGCCGCCCCTGCTGCACACAGCGCGCCCGCCACCAGCCCGACCAGCCCCGTAGCCTTCCTCCCTCGCCATGCCACCCGCATCCCAGTCCCCTTTCGTACATCGTACCGTACATCGTACGGCACTCGCGTGAGCCCGTCCACCGGGAACCGCTCGGGCACCCGCGCCACCCGCACGCGCGACGAGGTGGCGGCCGCCGCGCTCGAGCTCGTCGACGAGGAGGGCCTCGACCGCCTGAGCATGCGGCGGCTCGCACAGCGCCTGGGCGTCGGGACGATGACGCTCTATGGGTACTTCCGCTCCAAGGAGGAGCTGCTGCACGCGCTCGTCGACGTGGCGGCGGCCGGCGCGCCGCCGCCGCCGGACGAGGGCGACTGGCAGGACCGCCTGCGGACGATCGCCTGGCGCTGGCACCGCGGGCTCGAGCGACACCCCGCGCTCGTCGAGGTCCGGCTCCGCCGGCCGATCCTCGCCCCGGCCGCGCTGCGCGGCACGGAGGCCGGCCTCCAGGCCCTCGTCGACGCGGGCTTCGACACGGCGGCAGCCGCCCGCGGGTTCCGCACGCTCTTTCTCTACGTCTTCGGCTACGCGACCTTCAGCGCCGGCCAGGCGGGGGAGCCGGCGCGCGCGGAGCTCGACGCCGCGATCTCCGCCCTGCCCGCCGGCGAGTACCCCATCGTGTCCCGATCGGCAGCCGAGCTCGCGGTCACGCTGGGCGGCGACGAGCAGTTCGCCGACGGGCTCGAACTGCTCCTCGCGGGCCTCGCGAGCCGGCTGGCGTAGGGCCCCGCCCCGCGACTCCGGCCGGGCAGGCCAGGTCGTCGGCGCAACTTCGGCGCGACCCGGCCGTCTCATCGCCATGCGCATGGCTCAGCTCCTCCTGACCGCCGCGATCCTCCTCGCGCTCCCGGTTCCCGCGTCCGCCGCCACGGTGACCTACCAACCGCCGCGGGAGTACTACAAGGGCGCCTACGATCCCGCCGTCGTCACCGTGCAAGCGGCGTCCGGCGAGGCCAACGACATCCGCGTGGAGGCCGCCAATGGGCAGGACCGCTTCGTGATCCGCGACTTCGGCGCGGTCCTCGAGCCCGGTGCGTGCGAGCGTCTCGACGACCACTCGGTCCGCTGCCCGCCGGCTTCCGTCCTGGTGCTCGCCGGCGATCGCGACGACCGGGTCGGAGGGGACGGCATCGCGCAGATCCGGGGCGGCGACGGAGACGACGTGCTGAGCGGCGCGACGCACGTCGCCGGGGACGCCGGCGACGACCGGCTGACCGGACCGCCAGGCCACTATTACTCCTACCTCGACGGCGGACCCGGGGACGACCTCCTCGTCGACGGCGCCGCCCGCGGGGCCCTCCGTCCAGGGCCAGGGCGGGATACCGTCGCGGCGGGTGAGGGCGACGACATCGTCGTCGACGACGATGCCGAACGGGGCGCCGACCGGTTCGACGGCGGGAGGGGCACCGACACCCTCAAGCTCGGGTCGCGGGCCGACGGCGCCCGCATCGACCTCGCGACCCAGACGAGCTCCGACGGCGATGCGCTCGCCGGCTTCGAGGGCGCTTCCGGCGGCCGCGGCGACGACGTGATCGCCGGAAGCGACGGCCCGAACTGGATCGCGGGCGGGCCGGGGCAGGACCGCCTGGTCGGCGCGGACGGGGACGACCGCCTGCAGGGCGGCGGCGGCTTCGACCACTTCGACGCTGGAGCAGGCGACGATCGCATCGACGCGCGCAGGGACTCCGAGGACGACTACACGCGCGTACCCGGTGCGTCGGGGGACGCGGAGCTCGACGCGCGGCCCGAGCCGATCGCCTGCGGCCCCGGGCAGGACGTCATCGTCGATCTGTACGACGACCTGGTCGGCCCCGACTGCGAACGCCTTCCCCACGGACTGCGACCCCGGCCCGTCGCCGTGCGCCCCAGCTCCGTCGACCTCGTGATCCCCTGCAGGCGGGCGGTGGGCGGGATCCGACGGCGTTGCGAGGGAACGGTGACGGTCCAGAGCAGCTCGCTGGCGCAGGCGACCCTCCGGTTCTCGCCCGCGCGGGAGCGCTTCTCCTTCCGCGGCGCGGCGCGCCGTGTCCGCGTTCGCGCGGACGTCGGGTCCGACGCGACGACCTTCCTGGTCCGGTACCGCACCGGCCAAGGGTTCGGCGTGCGCTGGACGGTTGCGGGCCTGCGGTGAGAGCCTGCGGCGCTACGCCGCCAAGGAGGCGCCCTCGTCGCGCGCGACCATCTCCGCGAAACGCCCACCGCGCCCGACGAGCTCCTCGTGCGTGCCGCGCTCGACGATCTCGCCGCGGTCGAGCACGACGATCTGGTCGGCCTCGCGGACCGTCGAGAGCCGGTGCGCGATGACGATCACCGTGCGCCCCTCGGCGAGCCCCTCGAGCGCCTCCTCGACCGCGCGCTCCGTCTGCACGTCGAGCGCGCTCGTCGCCTCGTCGAGGACGAGCACGGGCGGGTTGCG
>JAUJME010000011.1 GCA_030447005.1 Solirubrobacteraceae bacterium
TCGTGAGCTGGAAGGCGAGGCCGAGCCGGCCGAAGTCGGCGTGATGGCGCTCGGGCACGCCGAGCAAGGGGGCCATGATCCGCCCGACCGAACCCGCCGAGCCGTGCATGTACTCCTCGAGCTCCTCCCACGTGCCGACCCGCACGGGTCCCAGGTCGGCGCGCATGGAGCGCATGTAGGCCTTGAGCTCTGAGAGCGGCAGCCCGTGGCGGCGGCCGGCGTCGACGAGCGCGCCGACCACGGGATGCGCCGAGCGCCCTTCGGCCAGCCCGCGGTCGAGCTCGGCCTCCCAGGCGTCCAGCGCGGCGCGGCGGGCCTCCGCCTCCCCCGGGGCGCACGGGCGGTCGACGATGTCGTCGGCCGTCCGCACGTAGCCGTAGAGCGCGTGGGTCGGCGGGCGCTTGTCGCGCGGGAGGCGGCGCGTCGCCCAGTAGTAGGTCGGGTCGCCGCGCCGGTGCATCCGCCGGCAGGTCTCATAGGACGCCTGCAGCCCGGGATCCATGTCGTCATGCTGCCAGACGGGAGATGGCCGGCACGCTGCTCGACAAGACGCTCCTCTACGTGACGGGCAAGGGCGGCGTGGGCAAGACGACCGTCGCGGCGGCCATCGGGCTCGCCGCCGCCGAGCGCGGGCGGCGGACGATCGTCTGCGAGGTCGCCGAGCAGGACCGCGTCTCGCGCGCCTTCGCGCGCGAGGGCGTCGAGTCCGGGGAGTCCGAGGTCGAGCTCGCCGAGAACCTGTGGGCGATCTCCATCGACCCGCAGAAGGCCCTCGAGGAGTGGCTCGCCCGCCAGCTCGGCGGGGCGCTGGGCGGTGGGGCGTTCCGCACGCTGCTGCGCTCCTCGGCCTTCCAGTACTTCGTCGCCGCCGCGCCGGGCGCCAAGGAGCTCATCACCATCGCCAAGGTGTGGGAGCTCGCGCAGCTCGAGCGCTGGGACCGCCACAACCGCTCCTATGACCTCGTGGTGGTCGACGCCCCCGCCTCCGGCCACGGGATCGGGATGCTCACGACGCCGCGCACCTTCGGCGAGATCGCCCGGGTCGGGCCGATCCGCCGGCAGGCGACGAAGGTCTCCGACCTGCTCTCCGACCCGCGGCGCACGGGCTACCTGGCGGTCGCGCTGCCCGAGGAGATGCCGGTCGCCGAGACGCTCGAGCTCGGCGGGCGGCTGCGCGACGCCGTGGGGCTCGGGCTCGACGCCATCGTCGTCAACGGCCTGTATCCCGAGCGCTTCTCGCGCGAGGAGGCCGACCGGCTGCGCGGCGCGGCCGAGGACGGGCTCGACCCCGAGGCGGTCGACGCGCTGCGCGCCGCGCTCGCCGAGCACGAGCGCGCCCGCTCCCAGCGCGTCCACCTGCGGCGGCTGCGCCGGGAGGCCGACGCCTCCGTCCTCACCCTGCCCTTCATCTTCGAGCCCGACGTCGGGCTCGAGGAGTACGGGGTGCTCGCGCGCGAGCTGGCGCGGAAGCTGTAAGGGAGTCCTGGCCGTGGACGCCACCGACTCCCGGCCCGAGCCGACCCGGCGGCTGCCGTCCCAGGCGCGCCTCCTGTGGCGGCTGGAGGCCGCGACGCGCTGGGGCGGCGCGGCGGTCGTGGCGCTCCTGGTGATGCTGACGGCGGGCGACGACCTGCCCGGCTGGGTGCGCACCGGCCTGTGGGCGGTCCCGCTGGCCGGCGCGGTGATCGGCGTGGGGCTGGTGCCGGCCGTGCGCTGGCGGCGCTGGCGCTACGAGATCCGCGAGGAGGAGATCGACCTGCGCCGCGGGACGTTCACGGTGGTCCGGACGCTCGTGCCCATGGCGCGCGTGCAGCACGTCGACACCCGCCGCGGCGTGCTCGAGCAGTCCCTCGGCGTGGCCACGGTGGTCTTCCACACCGCCGCCGGCACGAACACCATCCCCGCCCTGCTGGCGCCGGAGGCCACGGCGGTGCGCGACCGGATCGCCACGCTGGCGCGGACGCCGGACGAGCTGTGAGCGGCCCGCGGCGCCTGCACCCGGCGGGGATCGCGGTGCTCGGCCTCCAGGCCCTGCGCGGCGCGGCGGTCCCGGCGCTGTTCGCCCTCGTCGCGACGGTCGGGGGCGGCGATCTCGACCTCCAGGCGCTCCTGCGTGCGGTCGGCTTCGCGGCGGTCGCGGCGACGCTGGCCGGGCTGGCCGGCTACCTGACCTGGCGGACCGTCTCCTACGCGGTCTCCGAGACGGCCATCTCCGCGCGCCGCGGGGTGCTCAACGTCCGCGAGACCGTCGTGCCGCTCGAGCGCGTGCAGGCGATCGACACCGTCCAGGGGCCGCTCCAGCGGCTGTTCGGCGTCACCGCGGTCCACGTGCAGGCCGCCGGCGGGGCGCGCGAGGGCGAGATCGTGCTCGAGGCGCTCTCGCCCGAGGCGGTCGCCGAGCTGCGCGAGCGGGTGGGTCGCGGCGCGGGCGCGGGCGCCGCCGCGGCGGAGCGCCCGCCGCCCGACGCGGTGCGCGCGCTCTCGCGCGGCGGGCTGGCCGCCGCGGCGCTGACCGCGGGGCAGCTCGGGGTGATCCTCCCCGCGCTCGCCGGCGCCTGGCAGGCCGCCGACGACGTCCTGATCGGCGACGACGGCGCCGAGGGCGCGACCGGCGCGCTCGGTCTCCTGCCCGACACCGCCGGCGAGATCGTCGCCGCCGGCCTCGCCCTCCTGCTCGTGGCGTGGCTGCTCTCGATCGCCGGCGCGGTGATCGCCTTCGCGGGCTTCACGGTCACGCGCGAGGGCGACCGGCTGCTCATCCGCCGGGGGCTGCTCGCGCGGCGGGAGGCCAGCGTCCCGCTCGGGCGCGTGCAGGGCGTCACCATGGTCGAGGGCCTGCTGCGCCAGCCGTTCGGCCTCGCCTCGCTGCGCGTGGAGACGGCCGGCTACGCCGCCGAGGCCGCCGCGGCGCAGACGCTCTTCCCCCTGCTGCGCCGCTCGGAGGTCGAGCCGTTCCTCGCCGCGATGGTGCCCGCGCTGGCCGGGGCGCCCGGCGGGCTGGCGCCTCCCCCGCCCCGGGCGCGGCGCCGCTACGTGCTGCCGCCGGTCCTCGCGGCGCTCGTGCCGGCGGTCGCGGTCGCGCTCCGCGTCCCCGGCGCCGGGTGGTGGCCGCTGCTCGCCGTCCTGCCGGCGGCCGCCGCCGGCGTGGCGGCCCACCGCGCGGCGGGCTGGCGGCTCGAGGACCGGCGGCTGCTCGTGCGCTCGCGCCGGCTCGCGCGCCGGACCGCCGTCCTCGCCCGCCGCCGGCTCCAGGAGCACGTCGTCGCCCAGACGCCGCTGCAGCACCGCGCGTCGCTGGCCACCCTGTCGGTCGCGGTGGGGACCGGCACGCGGACGGGCGTCGCCCACCTCGAGGCGGCGACCGCGCGGGAGCTCTTCACCGCGCTGCGCGCGCCCGCCTGAGTGACCGTCCTCACAGCGCGCGCCGGCGAGGCGCGGGAACGTCTGCGGGGCGTGCCGGGCCAGCGCATCCTCGACGTCCTGCTCGCGACGGCGGTCGCGGTCTCCGTCGTGCACTACACGGACAACTACACGGCGTACGAGGCCTACCCGCAGGCCACCTCGGGCCCGAGCCCCACCGCGGCCACCATCCTCGTCGCGTGGTTCGCCTTCACCGCCTTCGCGGTGGCGGGCTACCTCCTCTTCCGCCGCGGCCGGCGCGGCGCGGCGGCGCTCTGCCTCGGCGTCTACTCGCTCAGCGGGCTCGTCGGCATCGGGCACTACACGGTGCCGGGCATGACCGCGGAGGTCTGGTGGCGCCAGGCCCACGTCATCGCCGACATCGCCTGCGGGATCGCCGTGCTCGCCTTCGCCGTGTGGACCGCACGCCGGGCGCCCGCGCCGAGCGCGCACCTACACTGAGCCGCGTGGCGCTGCACCGCGGCATCGACGGATCGGACCCCGTCGGCTCCGAGCGAGTCGGCCGGCTGGCGGGCACCCAGGAGGAGCGGCGGGTCGTCCGCACCTCTCTCCTGGCCACGGGCACCCTGGCGTGCCCGTCCTGCGACGCCCCGGTCGCCCCGCCCGCCCGCGCGATCACGCCGGCCGACGGCCTGGTCTGCCCCTACTGCGACCACGGCGCCCGCACGCGCGACTTCCTCTCGCTCGAGGCCCCGGCCCGGCCGGCGCGGGTGGAGGTGCGGGTGGTGCCGCGGCGCGCGCGCTGAGCGCGAGAACTGCGGCATCGAGGGAGAGGAGCAGGGGAGCCGCAGGCCCCGGGGAACGTCACACGGGCGCATCAGACTGCGGCGGGTGTGACGTTGACCCGTACATATGGTGTTTTTGTCACCCCGGGCGCCGCTCGCGCCGCGAGTGTGACGTTTCCCGCACCACGAACCGCCCGCGCAGGTCCAACTTCCTCCCTCACCAGCCGCAGTCCCGCGGCCGACCCTGCCGCAAGCCGCCCTACGTGATCCCCAGCCGGTCGAGCAGCGCGTCGTCCGCGCGCCAGGACCGCCGGACCCGCACGGAGAGCTCGAGGTGCACCTGGGAGGCGAGCTCGCGCTCGAGCTCCTTGCGGGCCGCCGTCCCGATCGCCTTGATCATCGCCCCGCCCTTGCCGATCACGATCCCCTTCTGGGAGTCGGTCTCGACCCACAGCAGCGCGCGGACGGTGATGAGGTCGTCGTCCTCCTCGATCTCCTCGACCTGGACCTCGACCGCGTGCGGGACCTCCTGGCGGGTGCGGCGCAGGACCTGCTCGCGCACGAGCTCGGCGAGCAGGACGCGCTCGGACTGGTCGGAGTGCTCGTCGGCCGGGAAGTAGAACGGCCCCTCGGGGAGCAGGCCGGCGAGGTGGTCGACGAGCGCCATCACGCCCTTGCCCGTCCGCGCGGAGATCGGGAAGACCTCGGCGTCGAGCCCGAGGTCGGCGGTCGCCTGGAGCGCGGCGACGGTGCGCTTGTGGTCGAGCCGGTCGACCTTGTTGAGCGCCACCACCACCGGCACCGAGGCGCCCGCGAGCGTCTCGGCGATGAAGCGGTCGCCCGGGCCGCCGACGCCCTGGTCGCCGTTGACGAGCATGAGCGCCGCGTCGGCGTCGGCGAGCTCTGACTCCACGCGGCGCTGCATCCGCTCCGTCAGGGCGTCGCGCGGGCGCTGCACTCCGGGCAGGTCGGTGAGCACGAGCTGCCAGGCGCCGGGCCGGGTCGCCACCCCGCGGATCGCGCGCCGGGTGGTCTGCGGCTTGTCGGAGACGATCGCCACCTTGCGCCCGACGATCGCGTTGACCAGCGTGGACTTGCCGACGTTCGGGCGGCCCGCGAGCGAGACGAAGCCGGAGCGGGTGGCGGGGCCGCCGTCGCTCACCAGCTCAGGATCTCCTTCTGGAGCGCCAGCATCTCCCCGCGGTCGGTCTCGTGATCCATCCCGGTGAGGTGCAGCGCGCCGTGGACGACCGCCTCGGCGAGGCTCTCGGTGTGCTCGGGGCAGATGACCACGTCGCCGAGCTCGCGCTCGCCGTAGGCCGGGTCGGTGGGATCCCATCCATCGACCGGGAAGGAGAGGACGTCGGTCGGCTCGGGCTTGCCGCGGTGCTCCGCGTTGAGCTCGGCGATCCGCTCCGCGTCGACGAACTGCACCGCCACGTGGCCGTCCTCGATGCCCGCGGAGGCGAGGGCGAGCGAGCAGAGGCGATGGACGTCCTCCTCGGGGAGGGCGTCGCCGAGGACCTCGACGTCAAGCACCGCGGCGTGCGGGCCTGAGCTCCGTGGCGCCGCGCTCGGCGTGCTCGGCGTAGGCGGCGACGATCCGCTGGACGAGCTTGTGGCGCACGACGTCCTCGCCGCCGAAGCGCACGAAGGAGACGTCCTCGACCGACTCGAGGATGTCGCCCACGACGATCAGCCCGGACTTCTGGTCGCGCGGAAGGTCGACCTGGGTGACGTCACCCGTCACCACCATCTTCGAGCCGAAGCCCAGCCGGGTGAGGAACATCTTCATCTGCTCGGGCGTCGTGTTCTGCGCCTCGTCGAGGATGATGAAGGAGTCGTTGAGCGTGCGCCCGCGCATGAAGGCCAGCGGCGCGACCTCGATGACGCCCTTCTCCATGTGGGCCGTCACCCGCTCGGGGTCCATCATGTCGTTCATCGCGTCGAACAGCGGGCGCAGGTAGGGGTCGACCTTGGCCATCAGGTCGCCGGGCAGGAAGCCGAGGCGCTCGCCGGCCTCGACCGCCGGGCGGGTGAGGATGATCCGGTTGACCTCGCGGCGCGCGAGGGCGGCGGTGGCCATCGCCATCGCGAGGAAGGTCTTGCCCGTGCCGGCCGGGCCGACCCCGAAGGTGACGGTCGACTCCCGGATCGCGTCGACGTAGCGCTTCTGGTTGACCGACTTGGGCGCGACGCGCAGGTTGCGGTGGCGCCAGACGACGTCGTCCATCACCCGCGAGGGAGAGTCGTGGTCCTCGAGCACGCGGGCGACGGTGTCGAGCGTCGCGACCGTCACCTCGTGGCCGCGGTCGACCAGGTTCGAGAGCTCGCGGATGACCGTCGCCGCGGCGGCGACCGCCTCGGCGTCGCCGTCGAGCGTGACGACGTTGCCGCGCAGGAACAGGTCGCAGCCGACCCGCTTCTCGAGTTCGCGCAGCATGCGGTCCTGCGCGCCGGCCAGCTCGGCCGCGACCGGGTTGGAGAGCTCGATCTGCCGTCTTGCCATTACGCCGCGAGGGCCTCCTTGACCTTGGCCGAGACGCGCCGGCCGTCGGCCCGGCCGCCTGCGGCGGCCATCGTGTGCTTGATCGCGCGACCCATGTCGCGCGCGGATTCCGCGCCGGTGGCGGCGATCGCCTCGGCGACCAGCGCGTCGAGCTCTGCGTCGGAGAGCTCGGCGGGCAGGTAGGCCTCGATGGTCTGCGCCTCGAAGGCCTCCTGGGCGGCGAGGTCCTCGCGGCCCGCGTCGCGGTAGGCGGCCTCGGACTCGCGGCGGCGCTTGCGCTCCCGGCGCAGGACGGCCTGCTCGTCGGATCCGTCGCCCTCCTTGGCGGCCTTCTGGAGCTCGGAGAGGACGAGGCGCAGCGCCGAGACGCGATCGCGCTCGCCCGCCTTCATCGCGGACGCCACGTCGGTCTTGATCTGATCGGCCAGCTGCACCCGCCTACAGGATAGGGCGCTGCGCTGTCGGCTCGGAGCGGGGCCCACACCGACGAAGGCCCCGGGGCGCGGTGCGCCCCGGGGCCTTGCCGGTCTGAGGAAGTCCCTGGCGGGAGCGGGCGGCTAGCCCTTGTTGCCCTTGCTGCCCGCCTTGCCGGCCGGCTTGGCCTTCTTGCCGCCGTTGCCCTTGGCGGCGGGCTTGGCGACGCCCTCGTCAGCCTTGGTGATCTTGTCGATCTGGCCGCCGATCGCGCCGCCGATGTGGCCGCCGATGTCGGTGTTGGCGAGCGCGCCGATCATCACGGCGATGACGAGGAGGACGCCCATGTACTCGGCCGCCGTCTGGCCGGTCTCACGAGCGAGGCGCTTCGTGGTGGCCGCGACGATGCGGCGGGTGCGGGTGACGAGGCCCTGCGTGGTGGTGATGAAGCTCGACATGGTGGTGAGTCCTCCCGGTGGTGAGTGAAGAAGTTGACCGCTGACCTGGCGGGAATACTCGCCGCCGGGCCAGGGGCCCGCCAGAGGCCGGGGACTCATCTTGCGGAGGACCAGAGGTCCCATATTCGCGTGGGACCCCCGGGACCGGGGGCGGGCCCTTCAGCGCTCGCCGACGCCGAGCCAGAGGGCGATGGCCTCGGCCCGGGAGTGCACGGCGAGCTTCTCGTAGATGCGGCTGAGGTGGTTCTTCACCGTCTTGTTGGTGATGAACAGCTCCTCCGCGATGTCGCGGTTGGAGCGGCCGCGGGCGAGCAGGTTGAGGACCTCGCGCTCGCGCGCGGTCAGGGAGCCCAGCCCGAGCTCGTCCGTGTCGTTGTCGGGCCCGGGGGCCCGCCGCAGCGCCTCGAAGACCGCGGGGGTCACGGCGGGCGAGAGGACCATCTCGCCGCGCGCGACGGCCAGGATGCGCGACGCGAGCTCCTCGGGCTCGAAGCGCCCGTGCACGAGGTAGCCCGAGGCGCCGTTGCGGATCGCCCCGGTGACGAGGTCCTCGTCCTCGGAGTAGGAGAGCATCAGGACCTTCGAGCGCTCCGACAGCGGGCCCGCGGCCTCCACGCCGTTCATCACGGGCATCCGGACGTCGAGGCAGACGACGTCGGGGCGCAGCTCGCCGGCGCGGGCGATCGCCTCGCGGCCGTCGGCCGCCTCCCCCACGACCTCGATGTCGTCCATCTCGGCCAGCAGGCTCGCGATGCCCCGGCGGACGATGGCGTTGTCGTCGACGAGAAGGACCCGGATCATTGCCATGTGACGCCCTCGACGGTACGGCGCGGGGCGGACGCCGGGGGGTCGGAGGCGCCGGACGCGTCGATGACCGCCGCGTCGGGCTCGGGCGCCGGCACCCACGCCGAGATCACCGTCCCGTCGCCGGGCTCGGACTCCACGGAGAGGTCCCCGCCCGCCACCCGCGCGCGCTCGCGCATCCCGACGAGGCCGTAGTGGCGGCCGGCCTGGAGCTCTGAGAGGTCGTCGGGGACCTCGAACCCCGGGCCGTCGTCGGCGACCGTCAGCACCGCGCGCTCGGCGAGCGGGCGCAGCCGGACGGTGACGGCGGTGGCCCCGGCCGCGTGGCGGCTGACGTTGCGCAGCGCCTCGCGGGTGATCCACACGAGCTCGCGCGCCGCGTCGCCGGCCAGCCAGGGGATCTCCTCGGCGGCCACCTGGACCGCCACGCCGCTCTCCCCCGACCAGCGCTCGGCCTCCGCGCGCACCGCCGCGGCGGGCGGCAGGTCGGCGTCGTCGCGCGTGCGCAGGCCGGCGATCAGGTCGCGCGCCTCCTCGGCGGCGAGCTTGGCGTCGTCGGCGAGCCGGCGGGCGTCGCGGACCGCCGCCTCCGGGTCGCGCTCGATCTGGCGCGACAGCGCGAGCGCCGCGAAGCCGATGCCGTGGACCGTCTTGGCGAGCGAGTCGTGCATGTCGCGGGCGAGCCGCGCGCGCTCGTGCTCGGCCGCCGCCGCGCGCTGCTGCTCGGCGAGGTCGGCCTCGGCGGCCGCCTGGCGGTCGAGGAGGTTGCGCGCGGCGGCGCCCGCGGCGGCGACGACGAGGTAGAGCGCCGGCAGGCCGACGTAGCTCTGGAAGGTGGCCGGGATGTCGTCGACGTTCTGGCGCACCTCGAGCACCCAGGCGTAGGAGGCGACGAGCATCAGCGAGAAGACGGTCGCGCCCGTCCAGCCGTAGATGAGCCCGCCGAGCAGCGCGGTGCCGAGCGTGAAGTAGAAGAACGGGCTCTGGACGCCGGTGAGCAGCAGGATCAGCGCCGCCAGCACGAGCTCGGCGGCGAAGTAGGACGGCCGCCGCACGAGCGCCGGGCCGACGCGGTTCCAGAACTTCAGCGGCACGAAGGAGGCGGCGCCCGCCACCGCGATGGCGGCGATGGTCAGGACCCGCTGCTCCTGCGCCGGCAGCGAGAGCAGCGTCACGAGGAGCACGCCGGCGCGGAAGGTGATCGTCAGCTTGCAGGCCGACTCGAGCCACCCCGCGGCCCCGCCGGGGCCGCGCTCCTGGATGCGATCACCCGCCAAGGAGCCCGCTGTCGATGACGCCGGAGCCGAGGAGCATCGAGACCACGATGAGGATCATCGAGCCGGGGACGATCAGCGTGGTGACGATGAGCGAGACCCGGGGCGACGCCTGCGCCGCCCGCTTGCGCGCCGACTGGTGGGCGCTGCGCCGCATGTCCTGCGCGATGTCGTTGAGGGCGTCCGACAGCGGGACGCCGAGCTCCTCCGCCTGGAGCTGGGCCGCCACGAAGGAGGAGAGCTGCTCGGAGGCGTTGCGGTCGCGCAGCGCGAGGAAGGCGTCGCGGCGCGTGGCGCCGAGGTCCATCTGGCGCAGCGCGAGGATCATCTCCTCCCCCACCGGGCCGCCGAGCGACTCGGCCACCCGCAGGAGCGCCGACCGGTAGCCCAGGCCGGCGCGGACGGTCACCGCGAGGATGTCGAGGAAGTCCGGGAGGTCGCGCTCGATGCGCTCCTGGCGCAGCCGGCCCTGCCGCGAGATCCAGATGTCGACGCCGAACCAGCCGATGATCGCCCCGAGCACGAGGACGAACGGCGACGAGCCCAGGAGGACGAAGAAGCCCGTCCCGATCACCCACAGCGTCGTGATCGCCGCGCGCAGCCCGACGAAGCGCTGGACCGTCAGGCCCCCCGGCCGGCCGGCGAGGTCGATGCGGCGGGCGATCCGGTCGCGCCGCCCCGTGTTGAGCGCGCGCATCGCGCGGGGGCCGAGCCCGGCCGCGAGGCGCTCCACCAGCGCCTTGACGAAGCTCCGGTTCCCGGCCGCCGGGTCGCCGGGCGACTCGAAGCGCTCGAGTGGGCCGCGGTCGCGCAGCATCGGGACGGCCAGCAGGCCGACCGCGGCGCACAGCGAGGCGAGCGTCCCGGCGAGCAGCGGCGTCATCAGACCTCGACCTTGGTCGTCCCGCGGATGAGCAGGAACGCGAAGGACCACAGGACCCCGGCGATCGCCAGCGCGGCGAGCCCCACGAAGGAGCTCGTCATCTCGCGCAGCACGCCGGGGTTGAGCGCGTTGACCGCGATCACGGTGAGGATCCCGATGCCGGCCACCACGTAGGAGGTGTACACGGAGCCCGACAGCAGCGTGCGGATCTCTCGCAGCAGGTCCTTGCGCGCCTCGAGCGTCGCGCCGAGCTCCTGGAGCGCGCGCACCGTGTCGCCGCCCGCGCGCTGCTGGATGATGATCGTGGTCATCAGGACGGAGACCTCGCGCGAGGGGAGGCGGGCGCGGAGGGCCTCGAGCGCGTCGTCGAGCGAGCGGCCGACGCGCATCTCCTCGAGCACGGTGCGCATCTCGGCGCCGGCGGGGTCGTCGAGCTCGCGCGCGGCGAGCTGGACCGCGCCGGCCATCGAGAGGCCCGCGGAGGCGCCGTTGGAGAGCATCCGCGCGACCTCGGGCAGCTGCGCGACGAAGGCGTCGCGGCGCGCGGCGCGCTTGCGCTCGACGTAGGTGCGCGCGCCGCCGTAGGCGACGAGGACCGCCACCACGAGCGCCACCGGTCCGGAGAGGAAGAAGCGCCCGATGAACCAGACGGCGAGCGCGAGCCCGGCCGCGGCGGCCAGGAACTCCGCGGGCGCCATCGACACGCCGGCGCCGCGCAGCCACGCGGTCAGCCGGGCGCCGCTGCGGGTGCGCCGCAGGCGCAGGTCGGCCGCCGCCAGCAGCCGCCGGCCGAGGGGCTCGTCGGCGTCGTACTGCCCGCGGGCGATCAGCTCGGCGCTGCGCGCGGAGGTGGTGAAGAGCTGCCACAGCCCGACCAGGCCGAGCCCCAGCACGGGGACGAGCAACGCCAGCGCGAGCGCGTCCTTCTCCATCAGGCGACCTCGCGCTCGGGGGAGACGGGGAGGTCGGCGAGCTCGCCGAACTCCGGCGGGACGGGCTCCCCCAGGAACGCCAGGCGCTCCGCGATGACGTCGGGCAGCCGGAAGTGGCGGAAGTGGCCCGTCACCGTGCGGTCGGCCCCGATCGGGTCGGCCTCGAAGGTCGCCACGGTGCCCAGGCGGAACGGCTCGCGGCGGCTCGAGGCCACGGCGGCCACCTCCGAGACCCGGCGGGCCCCGTCGGGATAGCGGTCGATCTGCACGATCACGTGGATCGCCGAGTTGATCTGGTCGCGCAGCGCCTCGAACGGGATGTGGAGGTCGCTCATGGTCGCCAGCGTCTCGAGCCGGTGGATCGCGTCGTCGCAGGAGTTCGAGTGGACGGTGACCAGCGACCCCTCGTGACCCGTGTTGAGGGCCTGGAGCATGTCGAGCGTCTCGCCGCCGCGGACCTCGCCGACGATGATGCGGTCGGGCCGCATGCGCAGCGAGTTGCGCACCAGGTCGCGAATGGCGATCTCGCCCTTGCCCTCCACGTTGGGCGGGCGGGCCTCGAGGGAGACGACGTGGGGCTGCTGGAGGCGCAGCTCGGCGTTGTCCTCGACGGTGATGATGCGCTCGCCCTCCGGCACGGCGGCCGACAGCGCGTTGAGCAGCGTGGTCTTGCCGGCGCCCGTGCCGCCCGAGATGACCACGTTGAGCTTGGCGCGGACGAAGAGCGAGAGCAGCCGCAGCGTCGGCGCGTCGATCGACCCGCGGGCGCTCAGCTCGTCGAGCGTGAAGAGGCGGGGGAAGCGCCGGATGGTCATGGTCGGGCCGTTGATCGCCAGCGGCGGGACGATCACGTTGACGCGCTCGCCGCCGGGCAGGCGGGCGTCGACCATCGGGCTCGACTCGTCGATGCGGCGGTTGACCTGGGAGACGATGCGGTCGATCGTCTGGTAGAGCTGGTTCTCGTCGGAGAAGGTGATCGGCGCGCGCTCGAGGCGCCCCGCCCGCTCGAGCCAGACCTCGTCGGGCCCGTTGATCATGATCTCCGTCACCGACGGGTCGGCGAGCAGCGGCTCGAGCACCCCGAGGCCGATCGCCTCGTCGATGATCTGGCGGATGAGCAGCGTGCGCTCGGCCGTGGAGAGCACGGGCCCCTCCCGGCTGACCATCCGGCCGACCACCCGCTCGAGGCGAGCGCGGCGCTGGGCCTCGGAGAGCTCGGAGAACTCCGAGAGGTCGACCTCCTCGAGCAGCCGGCGGCGGTAGTAGGCGACGCCGTCGGGGCGGGAGTCGCCGCCCCCGTCGCCGTTGCGCTCGACGATCCGGTCGCGCAGGCCCATCAGCTCGGCAGCTCCGCGGTGCGGGTCGCGCGCAGGCTCTCGGCGGAGAGCCCGGGGACGAGGATCGGGATGCGGATCCGCACCGTCGCGCGGTCGCCCTCGAGCGTGAACTTCATCCCGCGCCGCAGCGGCGGCGAGAGGGCGTTGCGGGCCGCCTTCTTCGGATCTGCGTCGGCGCCGCGCGCGTTGACGCGGCTCGCGGTCCGGGCGGCGTTGGACGCCTGCGTGAAGGCCCAGGCGCCGAGCAGGACCTGCCAGATGAGCATCACGGTGAGCAGCAGGTAGGGCAGCATCCCCAGCAGCTCGGCGGAGGCCTGACCGGCCTCCGAGCGCAGGGCCGCGAGCCGCCTCACCGGCTCGCCCGCCTCCCCGGGGTCGGGGTCGGCGTCGGCGTCTTGCGCTGCGAGGCGGGCAGCGCCTCGTCCTCGACCGATGTCGCCGCCTGCGAGGAGATCTCGAACGGCGAGCGCAGGCCCGGCAGCACGACGGGGACCCTCAGCGCGACGCGGACCGTCACGTCGCCGCGCTTGTCGATGTCGGCCTGCTTGCGCCAGGCGCCGGGGAGGGTCTCGCGGGCGACGTCGCGGTAGGGCTTGTCGTCCTTCTCGTCGCGCGGGTCCGTCGCGAGCTCGCGCGCCCCCTCCCGCGCGGCGTGGCCGGCGATCACGTACGTGTAGCCGACCAGGCCGATCTGCCAGAAGCCGAGGATGAGCACCGCGAGCAGCGGCAGGAGGCCCATCGTCTCGACGCTCGACTGGCCGCGGTCCCCGCCCAGGCGCGCCAGCAGGCCCCGGGGCTCGCCGTCGTCGCCGCCACCGCCGCCGTCGCCCGCTGCGGCGCCGGCCGCGTCGACCTCGGCGGCGAGGGCGGCGTACGCCGCGCGCATCTTCTGGTCCTCCACGCGCGACGGCACGCCGGTGTTGACCGCCGCCTCGAGCGTCGGGAAGGCCGCCGGGATCGTCGTCTGGGCGAAGCGGCCCTTGACCACCTTGCGCGCGAGGTCGGGCTGGACCTCGACCTTGCGCGACGTCCGGTTGAGCAGGACGAGGACGTCGTCGTCGCCCTCGCGGACCTGGAGTCGCTTCCACCGGTCGGTCAGGCGCCGCGCGCCGCGCAGGGCGGCGACGTCGGGCGTGGTCACGACGATCACCTGGTTGGCCATCTCGGCGCCGATCACCCCAGCCTCGGTGACCGAGGCGCCCAGGTCGACCACCGTGAGCGAGTGGCGGGCGCGCACCGCCCCGAGCACGCTGCGGGCCACCGCCGAGTCGACCTCCTCGAAGCGCTCGCCCTCGTCGGGCGCGAGCAGCACGCGGAAGCCCTCGCGATGGGTGTAGAGCGTCTCCTGGAGGTGGCGCACGGAGATCTCCGCCGCCACCTCGACGAGGTCGACCACGCTGCGGCGCTGCGGCATGTCGAGGTAGTTGCGGAAGTCGCCCTTCTGGAGGTCGAAGTCGACGAGGCAGACCGGCCGCCCCGGCGTCGCGCGGACCGCCGCGAGCGCGAGTTGAAGCGCCACCGTGGTGGTGCCGACCCCGCCCTTGGCGCCCGCCACCGCGACGATCTGGCCCCCGACCGCCCCCGCGGCGGACTCCTCGCCCGTGACCCGCTCGCGCAGCGAGCGCGACCACTGGGCGGCCGCGCGGACGCTCGCCTCGAGCGCCTCGAGGGAGAGCGGCAGGCTCACGACGTCGCGCAGGCCGGCCTGCATGGCGGCGCGCAGGACGTCGGGGGAGTCGTCGGCGGCGATCAGGACGAGCCCGACCTCCGGGTTGCCCGTGCTGATCTCGCGCGCCATCTGGAGGACGGGAACCGACCCCAGCGTGTCGTGGAGGACGACGACGTCGATGTCGAGCCGCGAGAGCGCCCGCGAGAGCTCCTCGGCGTCGCAGACCGTCTCGACCACCTCGAGCCCGTCGCCCTCGGCGGCGAGCGCCGCCGCGCGCCCCGCGAGCTGCGCGTCGGCGATCGCCAGCAGCAGCCGGTGGCTCACGGCTCCACCGGCGCGTACACGCGATCCTCGGGGGGCGGGACCTTCGCCGTCTCGTCCGGCCGCTGGAGCCCGAGCCGGACCTCCTGGGCGTTGGACTCGGCGTAGGTGACCTTCAGGGCGTCCTTCACCGACAGCGCGAAGGTGACGGGGACGACCTGCTGGGGATCGGCGTTCTCCTGCTCGATGCCGCCCTTGAGCGCCGCCTGGCCGACGTCGATGACCCGGGCGCCGGGGACGACGATCCGCGAGCGGGCGCGCACCGCGCCGTCCTGACTGGGGGGATAGGTCGCGATGATGTCGACGATGAAGCCGGGCCGGACCTTGCCGGCCACGCCAGTCTCGGCGTCGACGAGGATCGCCACCTCGCGCTGGCCGCCCTCGAGGTCCGGCGAGGCGGCGAGCATCCCCTCCTGGAGGATCGATCCCTTCGTCAGCTGGGTGGTCGGCACGAGCCCCGGCAGCGCGCTGCGGTCGGTGATCGCGGTCGGCGGCGCGTAGAGCTCGGGCATCGTGACCTCCTCGACCATGTCGTCGGTGATCGGGAGGTAGGGCGACGCGTCGCGCGAGAGCGCCAGCAGCGTGACCTTCGGCTCGACCTCCGCCCGGACGTCGGACACGTAGCCCGCCACGAGCGAGAAGACGCCGAGGAGCCCCAGGGCGGAGAGGCCGAGGAGCAGGATCGCGCGGCGCTGACGTGGGTTCAAGGGGTTCCTCCGAGTCTCATCTCAGTCCGGACGGCGGCGTCCGGGGCACCCGGAAGATAGGGCCCGCGGGGGCGGTTGGACAGGGGCCCAGCCCAGGTTTGAGGCGGTCCCACGGGCAAGATGGGCCTGCCGACTCATCGGATTTCGGTGCGCGCGGACGTACGCTGCTTCCCCCATGCGGCGCGACGACGGCCAGATCCTGCCCGGCCTGATGATCCTCCTGCTGGCGATCATCGGTCTCGGCATCATGGCGTTCGGGATCGGGCGCGCGGCGCTCCTGCGCTCCGACGCCCAGACGGCCGCCGACGCGGCGGCGCTGGCGGGGGCGCGCAACGTCCGCGACCAGCTCGAGGCGCAGATGGTCTCGCGCGGCTACACGAACCTCGGCGAGGTCAACCGCTCGCTCGTGGAGGCCGCCGCCGCGGACTACGCGCGGCGCAACGGCGCCCGGCTCGCCCGCCCGATCGCGCTGGAGGGCGCCGACGTGCGCGTCTGGGTCGACACGAAGGGCAAGATCGGCGACGTCGGCGAGAGCACGGGCACCGACGAGTCGCGCGGCGAGGCTCGGGCCCGCGGCCGGATCGCCCTCTCCGCGGCGCCCGGGGCCGGGTTCGCCGGTCTCGGGACCGGGTCCGCGGGCGCGGGGCCGCAGCCGCTCGACTGCCCCGAGAAGGACCTCGAGATCGACACGGAGGGCGGGGCCCGCGGGATCGTCGAGGACGCCGCCCGCATCGTGCGCTGCGTCGGGGGCACCAGCGTCTACGTCTGCTCGGACTTCCGCCCGAGCTCCACCACCACCTCCGGCAACCCCTCCGACCACGGCTCCAACAACTCGCTCCAGGCGGCCCGCGACATCGCGGTCCGCGAGGCCAACTGCCTCTCGGGCCCGTCCTCGCCCAAGCTCAACGCGGGGGTGGTCGCGATCGGCAAGGCGCTCGGGCGCAACTACGGCACCGGCGCCCAGCGGATCGTCGACACCTTCGGCTGGAAGGACTACCGGGTCCAGATCATCTGGTACACGCCGGAGTACGGCGACCATCGCGGCCACATCCACATCGGCGTGCGCAAGGGCGGCGTGGTCTCCGGCGGCGGCACGGGCGGCGCCGGCGGGGCGTTCGACATCACCCAGATCTCCGTCAAGCTCGTCGACTGGGAGGCCCCGGCGGCGACGCTCGCGAGCTTCAACGCCGCCGGCGACCCCGGCGGCATCCCGTTCGGCCCGCCCGACCCGCGGGTCGCCGCCAAGCTGTGCAAGGTGCTCGACGACCTCGACGCGCCGCCGAAGGCCCGCCTCGCCCTCTGGGAGGCGGCGATCGTCGAGTCCGGCGTCAAGGACCTCCCCGACGGCCACGACACGAGCGTCGGCGTCCTCCAGCTCCTCGACATCCACCTCGGCGGCTCCGTGTCGGCGCGCCGAGACGTCGAGCTCGTCGCGCGCATCTTCCTCACGCGCGGCTTCACCAGCCCGCGCCCGGGCAACGGGGCGATCGGCGTGGCCCGCCGCAACGAGGGGATGAGCGCCGGGCAGGTCGCCCAGGACGTGCAAGGATCGGCGCACCCCGAACGCTACGACCAGCGCAAGGAGCAGGCGATCGCCCTCAACGAGAAGTTCTGCGGAGGAAAGGGGCTCTCATGACCCGCCGGCTGACCACCGCGCTCGTGGCGGCGGCGCTCGCGGCCGGGCTCGCGAGCTGCGGCGCGGCCGACGAGGAGGAGGCTCCCGTGGCCGCGGAGTCCACCCCGGCGCCCGTCGCGACGCCCCCGCTCCCCGAGGAGACCGGCCCGGAGTTCCAGATCTCCCCCGAGGTGCGGCGCGCCCTCGCGGACGGTGGCATCGCCGTGGTCGACCTGGCCAACCGGGCGACGGTCGAGCCGCGCACGCTGCGCGCCAACAAGGAGCAGGTCCTCCGCGACCTCGAGTGGCGCGGCTGGGGCGGCCGGCGCGCGGTGGGCCGCGGAACGGTCGAGACGCTCGACTGCCAGCCCAGCTGCGGGCGCGGCCTCGTCTCGGAGTCAGAGGCCACGATCACCCTGACCCGGCCGCGCGTCTGCGGCTCGCGGCGGTTCTACTCGGAGGCCCGGCTCGTCTACGAGGACGTGCTCGAGGAGCGCGAGCGCGAGAGCGCCACCTACCTGCGCCCACCCTGCTGAAGGTCCGCCGGCGCGGCGCGGCGCCGGGCGGGGCGGCCGCGGTGGCCACACAGCGGGCACGGGGCGCGGGCGATGAGCTCCCGGCACCAGCGGCAGACCCACGGCTCGAGGGCCGCCATCAGGTCGGCGGTGAGGTCGGGGACGTCGACGGGATAGGCGACGCTCTCGACGAGCTTGCCCGTCCCCCACCACTTCGGCCCCTGCGGCGTCGGCTCGACCCGCACGAGCGGCAGCGAGCCGAGCGCGGCGTTGATCGGGCCGGTCACCCAGCTCTCGTCGCCGTCGCGCGGCGCGAGCACGAGCCGCGAGGGGCGGTAGAGCTCGGGAACGGGGACGGACGCCGCGCCGCGGCGCAGCTTGTGCACCGAGGGCTGGGGCCACGAGGAGACGCCGAAGGCCGTCCCGGGCGTCAGCGAGGCCATGTGCTGGGCGATCGTCGGGGCGGGCGTGGCCAGCCCGCTCACGCTCCCGAGCCAGGTGAAGACGTGCAGCTCGGCCTCGAGCGCGCCGAGCAGCGAGGCGAGCACGCCCGCTCCCGGGACGTGAGGGCCGACGGCCGACGCCATCGAGGCCAGCACGGTCGCCGCGAGCGGCGGCAGGACGGTTCGGTGGACGGCGACCCGCCCCGTGTCGAGGATCGACTGCGCCATCTGCACCCGCATGAAGCCCTCGGGGTCGAACCACGCGGGGACGATCGCGATGACGTGCCCGCCGGCCTCGATGCCCGACGCGATCGCCTCGACGAGGATCTGGCCGTGCTCCTGCTGGGGCACCTCCACGAAGGCGTCGATCCGGCTCTCCGCGTCGAGGAGGCGCTCCGGCCGCAGGCCGAAGGTGAGCACGACGGGCGGGGAGCCGGGCACACCGGTCAGCGTAGATCAGTGGCGCGCGGGCGCCACTTGGTATCCGGTGGCCGCCCTGCCACCATGTCGCGGAGAGATGGAGCTCGTACTCGTCGCAGTCGGGGTGCTCGGATTGGCGCTCCTCATCGTGCCCCGTCTGCGCCGCGCCCGCTCGGGTCGATCCGCCGCGCGCCCGGCCGAGTGGACCGGCTCCGCGCCCAGCGCGCGCCGCGTCTCGGTGCCCGAGGCGGCCGGCGCGGGCGGCCGCGTCCACGTCGCCCGCGCCGCTGGCCACCGCGGCCCTGCCGCCGCCGTCGCCGCCCCCGCGGCGCCCGGCCTCGACGACGACCTCGACGCCTGGGAGGACGACCTCGACTGGGGAGGCCCCGCAGCGGCGCCGGCCCGCGCCCCGGACGTGCCCGAGCCGGTCCCCGTCCCGCCGCCCGCCCCCCCGCGCGGTCGCGCCGGCTGGGGTCCTCCGCCCGACACGGGCGACGCCGGCTTCGCCGACGAGCTCGAAGACGACGCGGCCGAGGAGCTCCCCGTCTGGTCGCCCGAGCGCTCGCAGCCGCGATCGCCGGAGCCCGCCGCTCCGCCGCGGCGCGGGGCCGCCGCGGCGCCGGGCGGCGCGCGCCGGAAGGGGCTCGGGAGCTCCCCCGTCCTGCAGGTCGCCCTCTACGCCGCCTGCGGGCTGGCCCTGATCGCCTTCGCGGTGAGCGCCATCGGGGGCGGCCTGGCCTCCGGCGGGGACGATCCCGCGCCTGAGCCCACGGCTGCGCAGCCCGCCACGCCCTCCCCCGCCGCCTCGCCCGCCGGCCCCAGCCGGGCCGAGCAGGCGGCCGCCGAGCGCGCGTTCGAGCGCCAGCAGGAGGCGGCCATCGCCGCCGAGAACCGCGCCCTGCGCGCCGAGCGCTCGCGCGCTCGCCGTGAGGCCCGCATCGCTCGCCG
>JAUJME010000096.1 GCA_030447005.1 Solirubrobacteraceae bacterium
CGTAGGACCCCATGCGGGTGAAGTGCATCCACAGGTGGCGCTTGGCCAGCTCCTGGAGATGGCTCTGGTCCTGTGCCGTGCCCGTGGTGACGGCCTGGTCCTCGACTGCAGCCATGGTCTCCTCCGCTCCCTTCGACGATTCGTCGACGCCCGTGCGCCGATTCGTACAACCATACGAACCGGCGCGCGGGCGCGCAACGTCAGCGCAGCGCCGTGAAGGAGATCGACCCGCTCGAGCAGCGGACGCTCCGGCGCCCCGGCGTGCGGGCGACGCTCGTCGCGCTGTAGGTCCCCGTCGCCCCCTGGGCGGTGAAGCGGCCGTCGAGCCGGAACTTCGTGGTCGTCCGGCCGCCGCCGCGGAAGCGGACGGAGAAGCGCTCGCGGCTGCGGAACGTGCCGTCGGGCTGGACGGTCATCGCCGGGCTCGCGTTGACGAGGTAGTCGGTGATCCCGATGCTCGCGCAGCGCAGCGGGACGCCGACCTGGGTCGGGTCGACCCGGCGGCCGTCGGCCGACAGCTTGAGCGCGACCGGCACCGCGGCGCCGCGGTACCGCGCCGATCCGCCGCCGAACAACGCCGCCCCCGCCGGCGCCGCGCCCGCGGCCCCCGGCCCGCCGGCCGTCGAGCGCAGCGCCACCTGGAGCGTCTCGTCGCAGCGCACGCGCCGGCCCTGCGCCTTGAAGCTCGCCACGAAGCGGACGGTCCCGCCGCCCGTCGCGCCGTCGAAGCCCAGGTCGACGGTCGCGCGGCCGCGCGGCCGGCTCCCCTTGATCGCGTAGAGGTAGTTGCGGGTCGCCGTCTCGGCGCGGAGTCGGCCGTCAGGGCCGGTCTGGCCGTTCACCACGAACTGCTGGACGGCGCCCGGCCGCCGGTTGCAGCGGACCGACAGCGAGCCGACCAGGCGCACGCTCCGGCCGTCCGCGGCGACGGCGGCGCTGAGCAGCATGTTGTTGCCGCCCTGGCGGAACGAGACGGGCAGCTGTCCGCCGCCGTAGGTGGCGCCCGGCATGGGCGCCGCGGCGGCCGGCGCTGCGAAGGACAGGGACAGTGCGACGGCCGCGAACGGCGCTGAACGGTTCTTCATCGCGCCGACAATACGGCGCAGCGGCGCGCGGCGCGGTGCAGTGCTTGTTACGGCGTGGCGTTCGCCGCCGCGGCGCGCACCGGCGGCGGCGTCAGCAGCGCGGCGGCGATGACCATCGCGAAGGCCAGGATCTGGATGACGATCCCCAGCGCGTCGCCCGGCATCGGGTCGCCGAAGACGACGATCCCGCCGGCGATGCACGAGACGTTGGCGGCCGTCGAGGTGGCGGCGATGACCGGGACGGCCTCGCCCTCCTGCATGCCCCGCGCCGAGGCGTAGAAGGCGACGACCGACGCGACGATCGCGACCGCCATCCACGGGGAGAGCAGGATCCCCAGCACCCCGCTGCCGCCCAGGCCGGTGAGGGCCTTGATGGCGATGTCCGAGACGCCGAAGAGCAGGCCCGCGGCGCCGCCGAGCATCACGCCGTGGTGATGGGTGGGGGCGCCCATGCGGGGCCCGGAGATCAGCAGCGCGCCCAGCGCGAGCAGGCCGGCCTCGAAGCCGATCATCGCGCCGACGGAGAAGGCGGAGTGCGAGCCGGAGTGGCTCGGCAGCGTGACCACCAGCAGCACGAGGCCGAGCGCGGTGAGCCCGACGCCGACCCACTGCCGGCGGCTGACGGAGAAGCCGAAGATGCGGTCGGCCATCACGGCGAGGACCACGACGCCGGTCGAGAGCACCGCCTGGACCACCGAGAGCGGGGCGAAGACCAGCGCGGCGACGTGGAGGATCCACGCGCCCAGCGCCACGGCCATGCCGATGGCGAACCACTTCGAGGCGAAGAGCGACTTGACGGTCCGCAGCGGGTGCGAGACGTCGACCTGCGGGGCGGCGTTGGCCCCGCGGTGCTTGTAGAGGAAGCCCAGCTGCGTGGCGACGGCGCACGCGAAGGCGAGCAGGATGCCCAGGTTCAGTGACATGAGAGGTGGGGAGAAGGCACGATCTGCGTGGGGTCCGACGGGACTGCCCCTGTCATCGGACGCCCGGCCCTGTGCCTTGATAGGACCTTGCGGGTGACTCAGGCTAGCGACCCTGGCTCAAGCGAAGCCCCGGTACCCCCTCTGCTCCTCATCGACGTCGACGGCGTCATCTCGCTGTTCGGCTTCGCGCCCGGATCGCCTCCTCCGGGCCGCTTCGCCGTGGTGGACGGACTACCCCACCTGCTGTCCGAGCAGGCGGGAAGACGGATCTCTCGCCTGGCCCGCAGCTTCGAGGCCGTGTGGTGCACGGGGTGGGAGGAGCGCGCCGGCGAGCACCTCCCCCACCTCCTCGCCCTCGAGTGCGACCCGTTCCAGCACCTGGCGTTCGCCGGATCGGCGGAGGATCCCGGCCGCCACTGGAAGCTCGACGCCATCGAGGCGCACGCCGGCCCGGACCGCCCCGTGGCCTGGATCGACGACGGCCACGACGAGCGCACGCGCGCGTGGGCGGCGCGGCGTCCCGGGCCCACGCTGCTGGTGCAGACGGACCCGGCGGTCGGGCTCACCGACGAGCACGTCTCCGAGCTCGAAGCCTGGGCGGGCGACTCGGCGCATCAGCGCTCGCCGTAGCGGTCCGCCAGGCCGTTGAGCTCGCCGATCAGCGGCTCGAGCTCCGGCGGCATGCCCTCGTCGTCGGTGTCGAGCGTGTGCCCGCGGCAGACGATCCGGTGCCCGTGGTCGTCGGCGCTCGAGCCCGAGTCGCCCGTGTCGTCGGGGACGGCCGCGAGGTCGGTGCCGGCGGCGGCCGAGCGCAGCTCGGCGAGCTCTGCGTCCGTGAGCCGCTCAGGGCTCGTAGTGGCGGTCGACGAGCGCGCTGAGCTCGCCGAACAGCGGGGAGATCTCCTTGGGCGCCGAGACGTCGTCGCCCGCGACGGTGCGGCCCTGGTAGGTGACCTCGTGGCCGAAGGCGTCGGGAACCGGCCGCGGGCTGCGCGACACGGCCGGCACCGAGGCGAGGTCGACGCGCGCGAGCTCCTCCCGCAGCCGGGCGAGCTCCTCCGGGGCGAGCCGGAACCGCCGGGTGCCCATGCGGACGGTCGCGAGCACCGCGCGCCCGTCCGGCTCGACCGTCAGGCGGTGCACGCGCCCGGCCAGGCCGCCGCCGCGGACGTAGGTCAGCCGCCCGTCGAGCGCCGGCGGATCGGGGGAATCGCTCCGCCCGCCCCCGCCTCCGCCGCCGTCCTCTCCGCAAGCCGCCGCGAGCAGCGCGAGCGCGGCGAGGAGGAGCACACGTCGGGCCACGCTCAGCATCCTTCCACCTCCGGGGCGGTCCAGCTGCCGTCCAGGCCGACCGCCGCGAAGGCGGCGTCCGTCCCGCGCTCCTCGGCGCTGCCGGCGCCGTGGAGCTCGCGCACCGCCGCCAGCGAGGCGGAGCGGAAGTCCTCGAAGCCCGAGTCGGCCCGCAGATGCTCGGTGAGCGCGCGGTAGACGATCTGCTCGGCCTTCTGGCGCCCGACGCGCTCGACGAGCTCGTAGTACGCCCGGTTGGGGATGCCGCTGTTCGTGTGGACCCCGCCGTAGTCGGTGCGGTCCGTCCCGTCGTTGGCCTGGGCGAGGAAGTCGTCGACGTGCGCGGGCTGGCCGAAGCGCGCGGGATCCGCCATGTCGCGGATCGCCCCCGTGGGGAGGTCCTCGCCGATCTCCCAGTCGTCCGTGTCGACGTTGGCGGCGAAGATGTCGGACATCGACTCGTTGAGGGCCCCCGGCTGGCAGCGGTACTCGAGGCGGGCCGTCCGCTCGGTGACGGCGTGGGAGAGCTCGTGGGCGGTGACGTCGAGCGAGAGCCCGAACCCCTCGCCGAACTTCATGCGGTCCCCGTCCCAGAAGGCGTTCTGCGTCGGGACGCCCGCCTTGGTGCAGTAGTTGATCCACGCCTCCAACGCGCTGCCCTGGCCGTCGTAGGAGTCGCGCGTGAAGGTGTCGGCGAAGTAGTCGTCGACCCGCCCGAGGTTGTCGTAGACGGCGTCGGCCTCGCGGTTGCCCGACGGCGGGTCGCCCTCCTTGCGCACGACCTCGCCCGGGTCGTCGCCGTTGCAGGCGGAGTCGCGGACCTCGCGCGGCGCGGTGCCGGCCTGGGGCGCGGGGGCGGGCTCGGCGCGGGCGCTGCGGGCGGCCGGCGCCTGGCCGCAGTCCGTGCCGCCGGCGATCTCGCAGACGAGCCGCTCGACCTGGCGCGCCACGCCGCCGCCGAGGTCCGCCGAGGCGAGCCCGAGGACGAGCGTGGCGGCGACGAGCAGCGCGCCGAGGTACTCGGCCGCCCCCTGACCGGCCTGGTCGCTCGCCCGCC
Organism: Solirubrobacteraceae bacterium; assembly: GCA_030447005.1. The sequence continues at coordinate 4,356 of JAUJME010000096.1, forward strand.
GCATGGGGGAACGGTGGCGCGGCGCGGTCCGGCCCGCGAGAGGCGCGGGACCTGTTTCGGGCCTTGGGACCGGGCCTCATTCGAGGTGGGACCTGAACGTCAACCCCGGCTGGTGAGGGCGGAGGTGGTCGAGCGTGCATGAGGCGCCGATCGCCGCGGGCGCTCCCGCACAACGTGCCAATCGTCGAGCACCCACCCGGTCTCTGGCACGTCAGGTGGACATAGCCCGCACCACCTGCCAATCCAGCGCGACCCGCCCTCCGTTGGCACGTTGAGCGGGCGCCAGTAACAGCTCCTCCCTCACCAGCCGCAGTTCGCCCTGAAGCGCCGCCGACCACGACGGCGAAGCAGGCCGGCGGCTCACCCGAGCCGCCGGCCTCCCGCCCATCTACTGCTTGTCGTCGGTCCCGCCGTCGAGCTCGCCGAGGTCCTCGAACCCGCCGGCGCTCGCGCCGGAGCCGAAGCCCGACCCGATCTCCTCGAGCTCGGCGGTGTCGAACGCCGGGCCGAAGCCCTGCAGCCCGTCGCCGTCGGAGAGCCCGAGCTCGGCGGCGAGCTCGTCGCCCTCGAGCAGGCCGACGTCGTCCATGCCGCGGGGGAGCGGCTCGGACGGCTCGATCTCGATCGTGCGGTAGCGCTTCAGCCCGGTCGCCGCCGGGATCAGCTTGCCGATGATCACGTTCTCCTTCAGGCCCGCGAGGCGGTCGATCTTGCCCTCGAGCGCCGCGTCGGTGAGGACCTTCGTCGTCTCCTGGAAGGAGGCCGCCGAGAGGAAGGAGTCCGTGGCCAGCGAGGCCTTGGTGATGCCGAGGATGATCTCCTCCGCCTGCGCGGTCTCGCCGCCGGCGGCCTTGACCTTGTCGTTGATCTTGGCGTAGTCGAAGCGGTCGACGAACTGGCCCGGGAGCAGGTCCGTGTCGCCCTTCTGGTCGACGCGCACCTTCTTGAGCATCTGCCGGCAGATGATCTCGATGTGCTTGTCGTTGATGTCGACGCCCTGCGACTTGTAGACCTCCTGCACCTGGTCCACGATGTAGAGCTCGGTGCGCGTGCGGCGCTCCAGGGCGGTCTCGCCGCCGTGGGAGAGCAGCTCGTGCGGGTAGAGGTTGCCCTCGTTGATCTGCTGGCCGAGCTTGACCCGGTCGCCCTCGGTCACGAGCAGGCGCGTGCGCCGCGGGAAGGTCTCGCGGTGCTCCTCGCCCGCGTCGTCGGTGATGACCACGACCCGGTTGCGGTCGGTGTCCTCGATGGAGACGACTCCCTCGACCTTGGCGATCGCGGCGAGGCCCTTGGGCTTGCGCGCCTCGAAGAGCTCGACGATGCGCGGCAGGCCGTGCGTGATGTCCGCGCCGGCGACGCCGCCGGTGTGGAACGTCCGCATGGTCAGCTGCGTGCCGGGCTCGCCGATCGACTGCGCGGCGATGATGCCGACCGCGTCGCCGATCTGGGCCAGCGAGCCCGAGGCGAGCGAGCGCCCGTAGCAGCGCTGGCAGACGCCGTGGGGCGCCTCGCACTTCACGACGGAGCGCACCGGGATCGTCTTGCCCTCGACGTCGCCGAACGCCTCGATGAGCTCGGCGAGCTTCTCGCGGCCGATCTCCTCGTTGAGCGAGAGGATCTTCGAGCCGCGCTTGGGCCCGGCGAAGTTCTTCGCCCCGAGGCGCCCGATGAGCATGTCGTTGGGCTCGCCGGTGGACTTGCGCAGCGCGAGCTCGACGTACTCCTCGGTCCCGCACTCCTCGATCCGGATGATGACGTCCTGCGCCACGTCGACCAGACGCCGGGTGAGGTAACCCGAGTCGGCGGTGCGCAGGGCGGTGTCGGCGAGGCCCTTGCGGGCGCCGTGCGTCGAGATGAAGTACTCGAGCACGTCCAGGCCCTCCATGAAGTTGGCCTTGATCGGGCGCTCGATGATCTCGCCCT
>JAUJME010000097.1:0-781 GCA_030447005.1 Solirubrobacteraceae bacterium
CCGCGCGGGCGCATCCGGCGGACGGCCTCCTTCGTGCCGTGGATGACCCCGTGGAGGTTGATCTCGAGCTGGCGGATGACCGTCGCGTCGGCCTCCTCCTCGAACGGCCCGATCGGCATGATCCCCGCGTTGTTGACCAGGATGTCCAGCGGGCCGAGGCGCCGCTCGACCTCGTCGAGGAAGGCGGTGAAGCCCGGGCGGTCCGAGACGTCGAGGGCGAGCGCGATCGTCCCGCCGCCGAGCTCCTGCGCCGTGCGCTCCGCCGTCGCGAGGTCGACGTCGCCGATCGCCACCCGCGCGCCGCGGCGGACGAGCGCCTGGGCCGTCGCGCGGCCGATGCCGCGCCCGCCGCCGGTGACGACGGCGACCTTGCCGGAGACAGGACGGGACTGCTTGGCCATGCGGGGAGCTCCTCGGTCGGGTGGCTGAACGCTACAGCGCCGGGGTAGGACCGCGCCATGGCCGACGAGACCCCACCCGAAGACGAGCAGATCCCCGACGAGGACGGCGGCGAGCCGGGCCGCGACGACGTGGCCGGTCAGCGCGGCGGCCAGCCGGGCTACGACCTCGACGAGGCCGAGGTCTACGAGGAGCAGCAGGGCTCCGAAGGCGGGGCCTCCTAGAGGTAGGCGCCCGTCGGGAGGTACGGCCGGAACGGGCCGACCTCCCCGCGCAGGAAGACCGCGCCGCCGGGGCGCAGCTCGAGGCCGGCCGCGAGCACCACGGGCAGCGCCCCCCGCGCGGGGGCGCGCGCCTCGAACACAACATCGCGGCGCCCCCC
>JAUJME010000097.1:791-6255 GCA_030447005.1 Solirubrobacteraceae bacterium
AGGGTGAGGTGAGAGCCGGTCTCGCCGGTCTGGAGCACGAGGGCTTCGCCCTCCCGGTCCGCCAAGCGCTGCTGGGCGCTCGCGATCCACATGACGTCGGCACGCCCACCCTCCGGCGTGGAGGCGATCGCCGCGCGCAGCAGGTCGGCGGCGGCGGGCTCGTCGTGGGCGGCGACGAGCTTGACGGCGCCGCCGGAGACGAGCGCGTAGCCCCGGCCCGGGGCGACGAGCATCGCCGAGCCGTGGCGCAGCATCACCTCGAGGTCGCCGCCGTGGGCGGCGCCGCGCACGGCGCGGTCGACCGCCTCGGCGAGCGGCAGGTCGTCGAGGCCGCCCGGGCGGACGTAGCTCGGCGCCTCGATCCCCCGCGGCGGCCCGGTGGCCTCGATCACCGGATGCAGGTCGAAGCCGGCCCGCGCGTAGGCGCGCAGCGCGCGCGGATCCTCCGAGGCGAGGATCACGCCGCCGCGCGACCCGGACCCGTAGGCCGCCGCCTCGGCGAGCAGCCGGCCGCCCACGCCGCCCGACTGGGCGCCGGGAAGGACCACGAGGAGCGAGAGCCCCCACAGCCCCTCGCGCAGCAGCGCGAGCGCGGCGCCGGTCAGCTCCCCGTCGCGCTCGGCGACGAACGCGCCGCCGGGATCCGTGTCGATCAGGCGGAGGATGCGCGCGTGGGCGCTCTCGACCGGCGGGTGCGGATCGGCGGGCCGCCCGCCGCGCAGGTTGAGGTCGTCGAACGTCCGCATGGCGAGCGCGTGGACGGCCGGCGCGTCGGCCGGCCGCATGGGACGGATCGCGGTCCCGTCGGCGAGCACGCCGGGGACCTTACGCGGCGAGGAGGCTCAGCCTCCGATGGGCGGGATCGGCAGGCCCTTGCCCTTGCCGTCGCCGTCGCCGTTGCCGCGGCGGTCGTCCTCGTCGTCGAGGTCGGGCACCGGCGTGGGCGTCGCGGTGGGGACCGGCGTCGCGGTCGGCGTGGGCTGGGGCGTCTTGACCGGCTTGGCCTCGGGCGTGCGGCGCGGCTTGTTCGCGCCGGAGCGCTTCGGGGTCGACCTCTTCGGCGACCGCTTGGCGGCGCCGCGCTGCTTGACGTTCTTGACCTTGGCCTTCGTGCGGGCCCGGTCGCGCGCCTTCTTCGGCCCGTTCGCCCGGGGCGAGCCGCCCTTGCCCTTCTTGCCCTTCTTGCCCTCGCGCTCCCCGGCGGAGTCGGAGCGGCCCTTGTCGCGGTCGCGGGACTTGTCGCCCTCGCGAGCGCCCAGCCCGCGCTTGCCGTTGCGGGCCCGCGAGCTCTCGCGATCGCCGCGGCCGCCGTCGTCGTCGTCCGCCGCCCCGCCGCCGGCGCCCGGAGCACCCGCGGGGGCCGAGCCGCCCGCCGAGCCGCCGCCACCGGCGGCCGACTGGGAGCGATCGGCGGCGCCCTGCTCGAGGCCGGGCTTGCCGGAGGGCGCGTCGGAGCCGCCGCCGGCGACCGCGGACACGCCGGCCGCGCCGCCGCCGGCGACCGCTGCCACCACGAGGGCCTTGGCCACCAGGCCGCCGCCGAAGGTCGTCGCGCCGGCGCCCGCACCCGCGCCCGCGGCCGCCACGGCGCCCGCGCCACCGCTGCCGCCGCCGAGGACGGCGCTGAGGACGCCCTCCTTGAGGCCGATCGCGGGGATCACGGGAAGGGCGACCGCCAGCGCCTTGCGCTGGGTGTCCATCTCGGTGCGGAACGCGCGGCAGCCCGCGCACTCGTTCAGGTGCCGGCGCAGCGTGGTGCGGCGCAGCGAGCCGCCGCGGAGGTTCGCGAGCTGCTCGCGGATCTCCTCGCACGGGGTGTCGCGGGCGAGCCGGCTGGCGGTGAGTGAGGACCTGGCCTGGAACACGAGCGCCTTCACCTTCGCCTTGGGGACGTCGAGGATGACGGCGATCTCGTCGTGGGAGACGTCGCCGAGCTCGGCGAGGACGAGCGCGGCGCGCTGGTCCTCCGGGAGCTGGCCGACGTCGCGGACGATGTCGCGGAGGTCCTGCCGGCGCTCGACCTCGGAGGCCAGGCCTTCGAAGCTCGCCTTGTCGATCTCGTCGCTGGGCCGCTCGCGGCGGGCGCGCAGGACGGTGAGGCAGCGGTTGCGGGCGATCGTGTAGAGCCAGGCGCTGAGCTGGATCGGCTTGTCGGAGCCCATGAGGTCGCGGTACGCGGCCATGAAGGTGTGCTGGACCGCGTCCTCGGCCTCCTCCTGGGAGCCGAGCATGTGGCGGCAGAACCCGAGGATCCCGCGGTGATGGCGGTCGTAGACGACCTCGAAGGCGGCTTCGGAGCCGGCGCGGACCTCGGCGACCAGGCGATCGTCGCCCGACAGGCGGAGCAACCGCGCGGGTCGGCGATGTATGAACGCCGGGCGTGGCGCGGCCGAAGCTTCCATCTCCGCTCCATTATCGACACAAATCCTGGGATCCGCGAGGGCATCTCGGTGCAAGAACGCCACACGCCCCCCCAGGTTGGACAGTGGCCTCATGGAAAAGGCCGCTTAGACTCATACCCCGTGACGCCCGTTCGCGAACGGACAGCTTCCTTCGAGCACGAGGGGCACCGGCTCGTCTATACCGTACACGGCGACGGGCCGCGGGTCTGCGTGCTCGTCCACGGCCTGCTCCTCAACCGGCGGATGCAGTCGCGGCTGGCCCGGACGCTGGCCGAGCGGGGGAACCGCGTGGTGACCATCGACCTGCTCGGCCACGGCGAGTCGGACCGCCCGCGGGACATGTGGGAGTACTCCATGACCTTCTTCGGGGCGCAGATCGTCGCGCTGCTCGACCACCTGGAGGTCGACCAGGCGGTGGTGGGCGGCACGTCGCTCGGCGCCAACGCGACGCTCGAGGTCGCCGCCCGCGCGCCCGAGCGGCTGCGGGGGATGGTGGTCGAGATGCCCGTCCTCGACAACGCGCTGCTGGCCTCCGCCCTGGTCTTCACCCCGATGATGGCGTGGCTGACCTTCGGGGAGCCGGTCATGCGGCTCGTCTCGCGCGCGACGCGGCTCGTCCCGAGCGCCGCGGTGCCGTTCGCCGTCGACCTGGTCCTCGACTCGCTGCGCCAGGACCCGGGCCCGAGCGCCGCGGTCATCCAGGGCCTGCTCTTCGGGCGCACCGCGCCGCACCGGACCGAGCGGCGGACGTTCGGCGCGCCGGCGCTCGTCATCGGTCACCGCCGCGACCCGGTCCACCCCTTCTCCGACGCGGGCATGCTCGCCGACGAGATGCCCGACGCGCGGCTGGTGCAGGCGAGCTCGATCGTCGAGCTGCGGATCTCGCCGGCACGGCTCACGACGGAGATCGCCGCGTTCCTCGACGACTGCTGGAAGCTCCAGCCGGCAGCCGCGACGGCAGGCCCGCGCCCGCGGCGCCGTCGGCGCGCCTCGTCCTCCTCCTAGCGGGCGCGCGCGAAGCGCTGCACCGCGGCCATCAGCTCGTCGAGCTTGGCGTCCGCCTCCGCGCCGTCGTCGCCGGTGACCGCGTCGGCCACGCAGCCGCGGACGTGCCCGTCGAGCACCCGGATGGCGACCTGCTCGAGCGCGGTCTGGACGGCCGCGACCTGCGTGAGGACGTCGACGCAGTAGGCGTCCTCGTCGACCATCCGCTGCAGCCCCCTGACCTGGCCCTCGATCCGCCGCAGGCGGTTGTGGATGGCCTTGGAGTCGGTGTGCACGACGACCAAGATACCCCGCACGGGTACCCGCATCAAGTAAGATGATCGTCGCGTGGCCAGTCGTCAGGAGGAAAAGGAGCGTCGCCGGCAGGAGCGGCTCGAGCGCGAGCAGGCCGAGGCGCGCGCCGCCGGGCGCCGCAAGCGGATCCAGCTCGTGGGCGGCGGCCTGCTCGGCCTGGCCGCGATCGCGGCGGTCGTCTTCGCGCTCATCACGGCGCTGGGCGGCGACGGCGGCGGCGACGGGCCGCGACAGGCTCCGACGTCGACCAACGCGGCCGCGAAGATCCCGGAGCAGCAGTCGACCGACGTCGAGGCGGCCGCCAAGGCGGCGGGCTGCGACCTCAAGGTGGGGGTCAGGTTCGAGGGCCAGAACCACGCCGACAAGGAGTTCACGGCGGCCGACTACGGCACGAACCCGCCGACCTCGGGCGACCACAACCCGGACTGGTACGAGGACGGCGTTTACAACCCGGGCGACACTCCGCGCCTCGGTGAGCTCATCCACACGCTCGAGCACGGGCGCATCAACGTCCAGTACGCGCCCGGGACGCCGCCGGAGACGGTCGCCCAGCTCGAGACCCTCGTCGGCGAGAACGAGGGCTACCACACGCTCCTGTTCGAGAACGCCACGAAGATGCCCTACGCCGTCGCCGCGACCGCCTGGACCCACATGCTCGGGTGCAAGGAGATGAACCCGCAGGTCTTCGACGCGATCCGGACCTTCCGCGACGAGTACATCGACAAGGGGCCGGAAAAAGTTCCTTAGTGTGACGTCGCCCAGAGGCGGAGCTTGCGACGCCGGCCGGGCGAAACACCTATCTCCACCCCCCGGTCTCCCCTCGGTAGAGCCCCTCTCCGCCGAGGACCAGCCGGGCGGTGCGGAGCAGGATCCGGAGGTCGAGGCGCAGCGACGCGTGCTCGACGTACCAGAGGTCGAGCTCGATGCGCTCGTGCCAGGGCAGGCTCGCGCGGCCGTGGATCTGGGCCCAGCCGGTGAGCCCCGGGCGCACCGAGAGGCGGCCGCGCTGGCGGTCCGTGTACCGGTCGACCTGGATCTGCACGGTCGGCCGCGGGCCGACCACCGACATCTCGCCGCGGAACACGTTGACGAGGTTCGGGAGCTCGTCGATCGACGTCCGGCGCAGGAAGGCGCCGACGCGCGTGATGCGGGCGTCGCCCGCGTCGACGGCGAGCCCGGCGCCCATCGCCTCCGCCCCCGACACCATCGTGCGCAGCTTGTAGAGCTCGAACGGGCGGCCGTCCATGCCGACCCGGCGCTGGCGGTAAATCGGGTGACCGGGCGACTCGAGGCGGACGAGGACGGCGCCGACGGCCAGCAGGGGCGCGGAGGCCGCGAGGGCCAGTCCGGCGACGGTGACGTCGAGGGCGCGCTTGCCCCGGTAGCTCACCGGGTGCCCTCGGCGGCTTCCCAGCCGGCGGGAGTCCCGTGGCGCAGCCAGTCATAGAGGCCGGCGGCGATCGAGGCGGTGGTGAGGACGTAGTAGCGGGCGAGCAGGAGCGGGCGGGCCCGCACGCGGCCGCCCGCCGCCGCGGCGGCGACCAGGGCGAGCTGGGCGGCGAGCGCGACGCGGCTCGCCCGCACGCTCGTGACCAAGGCGATCACGTGCAGCAGCGGCGACGCGTAGCGCAGCGCGCGGTGGGAGAGGACCATCGCGGCGTAGGCCGGCGGGTAGCCCCGCGGGTGGAGCAGGCCGCCGCGCGCGATCATCGGCCAGGCGTGGGCCATCATCCGCCGCTTGCGCGCCCACTCGCCCTCGATGG
>JAUJME010000098.1 GCA_030447005.1 Solirubrobacteraceae bacterium
TCGGCGTTGAGCGACTCGAGCAGCGCCTGGACCTCGTCCTGCGGCGTGTCCTGCGGGAGGCGGTGGTCGAACCCGCGGATGCCGACCTCGGCGCTCGCCCGCTGCTTGCCGCCGACGTAGACCGCCGACGCGGCGTCCTCGCCGACCAGCACCGTCGCGAGGCCGGGCGGCGGGTGGCCCGCCGCCGTCCACGCGGCGACCTCCTCGGCCACCTCGGCGCGCACCCGCGCCGCGATCGCCTTGCCGTCGATGAGCTCCGCTGCCATTGCGCGCGGCAGGTTAGTGGCCGGGGCGGCCGTCGCGGTGGCGCCGGAACTGCGGCTGGTGAAGGAGGAGGCTCCTCGTGGGCGGCCAGCAGTGCCGCTTGTGCTTGTCCGGCTCGCCTGCGGCCGCTCCGCGACGCGGCTACCAGTGGCTACTCCGGGAGTAGCCACTCGTAGCCACAACGGAGGGCACGTAGCCGGAGGCCGGGACCCGCCGCGCGCCCGAGTGGCGCCGGCTGGGCCGCCCGTCTCAATAGTCGCGGTACCCCCGCCGCTCGTAGTCGAGCAGCCGCGGGCGGTTGAGGGTGTTGGGCTCGACGTCGATCCGCCCCCGGTCGGGCGGGAAGACGGCGGCGGCGGCGAGGACGCGCGGGTCGAGGAAGCGCAGCGACCCGCCGGGCGGGGGGCGGAGCGCGAGCGCCGGGGCGCGGTCCGCGCCGGCGAGCACGAACCCCCAGTCGCCGAAGCTCGGGACGTCGACGTGGTAGGGCGTCGTCCCGAACCCGCCCGCGGCGATCGAGCGCTCGATCCCCCAGAACGCCTCGCGCGCGAAGTACGGCGAGCCCGCCTGCACCACGAGCCGCCCGCCCGGCCGCAGCGCGCGCCGCAGCCCCGCGTACATCTCGACGGAGTAGAGCTTCGCGGTGGCCGCGTCGTCGGGGTCGGGGAAGTCGGCGATCACCACGTCGAACGCCTCCGACTGCCGGCGCAGCCACGCGAAGGCGTCCGCGCGCACGAGCTCGACGCGCGGGTCGTCGAGCGCGCCGCGGTTGAGGCGACGGAGGTCGGGGTTGCGGCGGGCGAGCTCGAGCATCTCCGGGTCGAGCTCCACCTGGACGGCGCGCCGCACGCCCGGGTGGCGGACGACCTCGCGCATCGCCAGGCCGTCGCCGCCGCCGAGGACGAGCACCCGCTCGTGGGCGCCGGTCATCGCCGGGTGGACGAGCGACTCGTGGTAGCGGTACTCGTCGCGCGAGGAGAACTGGAGGTCGCCGTTGAGGAAGAGCCGCAGGTCGCCGGCGCGCTCGGTGAGGACGATCTCCTGGTAGCGCGAGCGCTCCGCCGTCTTGATGGGGTCGTCGAAGAGCCGCTGGCGCGCGGTGACCTCGAAGCTCGCGGCCGCCGCGGCGGCGCCCGCGAGCACGAGCAGCACGCCGAGCGGCGCGAGGGCCAGCCGCCACGCGCGGCGGCCGCCGAGCAACCAGATCACCCACAGGCCCGCCACCGCGTTGAGCGCGCCGACGGCGAGCGCCCCCTGGATCTGCCCGAGCAGCGGCAGCAGGACGAACGGGAAGCCGACGCCGGCCACCACCGCGCCGAGGTAGTCGGCGGCGAGCAGGTCGGCGACCGAGGTCCCGGCGTCGCGCGGGCGGACGCGCTGCATGAGCGCCAGCAGGAGCGGGATCTCGCAGCCGACGAGCAGCCCGATCGCCGACGCGGTGACGATCATCGCCGGCTGGTAGAGGTCAGCCCACGCGAAGGCGGCGTAGAGGCCCATCGCCGACAGGCCGCCGACCAGCGCGACCGCCGCCTCGACCGCCACGAAGGCGCCCACCGGCCGGCGCAGCAGCGGCTTGGCGGCGAGCGACCCGAGCCCCATCGCGGAGACGAACGCCGCCAGGACGATCGAGACCTGGAAGACCGAGTTGCCGAACAGGTAGGTCCCGAGCGCGACGATCTCGAGCTCGTAGACGAAGCCGCAGACCGCGACGGCGAGCACCGTCGCCAGCAGCAGCGCCCGCGCGGCGCGGGGCGCCAGGCGCGCTTCGGCGGGCCGCTCGGGCGCGGCGGAGCTCACGAGATCGCGGCCGCCACGATCCCGCCCACGGCGAGCAGCGCCGCGGAGGTCACGAAGACCATCGGCTCGTGGCCCTCCTCCCCCATCACCGACTCGCCGAGCTTGCCCGGGGTGATCAGGTCGATCACCTGGTAGGCGACCGCCAGGAGCAGGATCCCGACCACGCCGAAGCCCGCCGACTCGGCCAGGCCCTTGCCGAGGTCGCCTTCGGAGGCGAGGATCGCCGAGACCACGATCACCCCGATCGCCAGCAGCCCGCTCGCCACGATGATCCCCGCGTTGCGGTTGCGATCCACCGCGAGCTGGCGGCCGAGGTGGCCGGGCGTGAGCAGGTCGATCGTGTAGTAGCCGAGCACCAGGAGCAGGATCCCCACGCCGCCGTAGAGCAGGCCGGCCAGCAGGTCTGAGAAGAGGTCGGAGATGAAGTCCACCGGCGGCGCTCCTTGGCTAGGTCGAGATGCGGCGGCCGCCCTGCTGGCCGCGCTTGTAGATGAGCCAGAAGAGGCCCGCGAGGATGAGGAAGACGCCGAAGCCGAGGATCGGGCCCGCAGTGCGGAAGAAGTCGCTGCCCGGCTGGTTCGTCGGCCGGTCGGTCGCGGGCACGTCGGGCGGTGCCGGCTCGTAGGCGACGTACGGCGCCGCGCCCGACTCGGCGACCAGCAGCGGGAGGGCGCCGACCATGTCGAAGAGCGCCTTGTCGTCCTGCTCGCCGAGGAGGTCGTCGACGGAGAGGCCGAGATCCTCGAGGTCGCGCACCGACGGCGCGCTCGGCAGCGACGACTCGATCCGCACGTCGGCCGAGTCCTCGGCCTCCTCGTACTCGCTCGTGTAGTCGATCACCCCGCGGAAGATCACGTAGCCCTTCGGGCACTGGGCCGGGTCGGGCTGGAGCGGCTGCCCCGGCCCGGCGATCGAGGACCCGGCGTCGGTGGCGACCGCGTCGACGTCGACCGCCCAGCCGTAGCAGACGCCCTGCTCGGCCTGGGCCTCGGCGAGCGTCTGGGCGAGGTCCGTCGCGTCCTCGGGCTCGAGCAGCGGCTCGGCCGTCGCCGGAGCGGCGCCAGCGAGCGCCAGCACCGCCGCCAGCGCCGCGGCCAGGAGCGCCCGGCTCACTTGCCGCCGCCCGGGCCGCCGCCGCGGAAGGACTCGCCGCGGCCGGAGTAGGTCCCCCACCAGCCGCCGAGGAAGAAGTAGGAGTTGCGGTAGCCCGTCTCGTCGTCCTCGACGATGACCTGCGAGCCGCCCTGGCGGGGGACCACGGAGACGAAGTCCTCCTCGTAGCGCAGGAAGACGCCCGACGGGCTCGTGCGGCGGTCCGCGGGCTTGACCGCGTCGGCGATCTGCCTCGCGGTGGCGACCGGCGGCTTGTCCGAGTCGTAGAGCAGCGAAGCGCGGCGGCTGCCCTCGACGGTCCGCGAGCCGGCCGAGCGGAAGTTGTCGGCGACGTACTCGCGGACGGATTGCGAGCCGGTGAAGGCGAGGACGAGGCAGAGGACCCCGAGGCCGACCAGACCCGCGGCGACGACCGTGTGGCGCCTCATCGCAGGACGCTCTCGGTGACGACGAGCTCGCCCGTCTGCGGGTAGGCGTGCCAGGTCGACCAGGCCGCGCCGCCCGCCGCGCCCCTGACCGAGCGCGCGCGCAGCGCGGTGAAGGCCGGACCGGGCCCGGGGAAGACGCCGACCAGGCCGGCCGGGTCGGCGCTCGCGGCGCCGATCAGCGCCCGCGCGCGGAGCTCGAAGGCGCGTGGCACGAGCCGCTCGACGCGGGCGGTGAAGCGGTAGCCCGGCCGGTCGTGGCGCGCCGGCAGGCCGGGCGGCGAGCCCGGCCGGCACGCGACCATCTCCGACAGCAGCGCCCCGCCCTCACCGGCGAGCGCCTGGTGCGAGCAGCCCAGCAGCCGCAGCTCGAGCTCCACGCCGCCGACCACGCAGGCCAGCACGTCGAGCGCGGGCTCGGGCGGCGCGTCGAGCGTGAGGGCGAGGTCGCCCGCGCGCACGTCGGCGTAGGGGACGGAGAGCTCGACGAGCACGGCCGCGACCCCGGTCAGGCGCCGGCGCGCTCGGCCCGCAGCCGCTCGAGCTCCGCCTCGTGCGCGCGCAGGTCGGCCCGCAGGCCCTCGACCTCGTTGCCGAGCTCGACCGCCTGGCGCTCGTAGCGCTCGCGGATCGCCGACAGCGACTCGTCGGCGCCCGCGGCGGTCCGGTCGCCGAGGCGGCTGGCCTCCGACTGCGCGCGCGCACGGGCGCGGACCAGGTCGGCGATCTGCTCGCGCAGGCTGCGGTCGGTGGCCTCGGCGGCGGTGAGCCCGTCGTCGCCGCTCATGCCGGGTCCCGGGAGGGGTAGATGTCGAGGGCGTGCTCGGAGATGACCTGCCCGAGGCCGACCTCCCAGGTCCCGTCCTCGCCGTAGCGCTCGAAGGAGAGCCGCCGCTCGCCGGCCTCGTAGTCGGCGAACTCCATCCGGCCGCCCGGCGCCGTGCCGGTCGAGCCCTCGGCCGTGAAGTTCGCCTTCCCGCGCTCGTCGAGCTCGTAGCTGACGCCGTCGTGGGTGAGGGTCGACGGCCCGGGCTCGAGCTCGATGCCGCGTTCGCGGTCCCAGACGACGACCTCGAGCCCCTCGTCGTCCTCCACCGACAGCCAGAGCGAGCGCGGGCCGTCCACCAGCCGGTGCTCCGCCCAGCGGAAGCCGCCCTGCTCCATCCGCAGGGTGCCTTCGACGATGAAGTCGCCGCCGTCGTGGTTGACGACGTCGCCGACGCGCAGCGCGCGGACGTCGGAGCGCAGCGGCTCGGCCCCGCGGCCCGCGGCGAGGCCGGCGGCGCCCGACCCGCCCCCGCCGCCGCCGCGGCCACCTGTGCCCGAGGCCACCCGATCGCGGTCGCGCCCGCGGCTGAACACGGCCACGCCGGCGCCGATCAGGAGCAGCGCGAGGATCACGATGAGGATCTCCATGCGGCGAGCGTACTTCAGCGCTTGCGGATCGGGGCGTAGTCGGCCATCAGCTTGCGCTCCGAGCCGTCGCCCGCGAAGCGGACGGAGACCACGCCGCCCGGCTCCGTGCCGGTGATCACGCCGTCCCCGAACGCGGCGTGCACGACGTCGTCGCCCACCCGGAAGACGGCGCCCGACGGCGGATCGGCGGCCGCCGCGGCCGACTCCCACGTCGTCGCCCGCCCGCGCGACGGGGCCCAGCCGGCGCCGACCGCCTGGCGCTCCGGCTGGTCGGTGAGCTCGCGCGGGATCTCGTCGATGAAGCGCGAGCGCAGCCCGTAGGCGTTGTTGCCGAAGGTGTTGCGGCGCCGGGCGCTTGTCAAATACAGGTCGCGCATCGCGCGGGTGATCCCGACGTAGGCGAGCCGCCGCTCCTCCTCGAGGCCGCCCTCGTCGAGCGCCCGGGAGTGCGGGAAGACGCCGTCCTCCATCCCGATGATGAAGACGATCGGGAACTCGAGCCCCTTGGCGGTGTGCAGCGTCATCAGGGTCACGAGGCCCTCGTCGTCGCGGATCGAGTCCGCGTCGCCGAGCAGCGCCACCTGCTGGAGGAACTCGCCGAGCGACCCCTCGGGGTTCGTCGCGTCGTACTCCCGGGCGACGACGATGAGCTCCTGGAGGTTCTCGATCCGGCCCTGGGCCTCGATCGTCCGCTCGGCCTCCAGCGCGTCGAAGTAGCCCGTCTCGCGCAGCAGCTCGTCGAGCAGGTCGCCGACCGGCGCGCCGCCCCCGACGCGCTCGCGCAGGCGCTCCATGACCGACATGAACCGCGCGAGCGACTTCTGCGCCGCCGCCCCCAGCCCGGGCACCCGCTCGGGCTCCGCCGCCGCCTCCCACACCGGCAGGTCCATCGTGTTGGCGTGCCCGATGACCCGGGAGAGCGACGTCTGCCCGAGGCCGCGCTTGGGCGAGTTGGCGACGCGGGTGAAGGCGTTCACGTCCTGCGGGTTGCCCAGCAGCGTCAGGTAGGCGATCGCGTCGCGGATCTCCGCGCGCTCGTAGAACTTCGTGCCGCCGATGACCTGGTAGCCGATCTGCGCCCGCACGAGCATGTCCTCGAGCACGCGCGACTGCGCGTTGGCCCGGTAGAAGACGGCGATCTCCGCGCGGGACACGCCCTCGTCGACCAGCCGCTCGATCTCCGCCGCGACGTAGCGCGCCTCGGCGTGCTCGTCGTCGAGCTCGCGGACCTTGA
>JAUJME010000099.1 GCA_030447005.1 Solirubrobacteraceae bacterium
CCCGCCCGCCCCCGCACCCCCCCCCCCCGCGCCCCCGCCGCCCCCGCCCCCCGCCCCCCCCCACGACGCCCGCCGCGCCGCCGCCGCCGCCGCCCGCTGACGGGACCTGGCGCGCGCCGACTCGCTGCCCGCCGCGCGGCCCGAGCAGCGGACGGCGGTCGAGCGGCCCGCGGCCGACCGCGACGCGGCTCAGGCCCGCGCCGACGAGCTCGAGGCACGGCTCGCCTCCACCTCCGAGGATCGGGCGGCGGCGCAGGCTCGCGTCGACTCGCTGACCGCCGAGCTGGCCGAGCAGCGGACGGCGGCCGAGCAGCTCGCCGCCGAGCGCGGCGCAGCGCAGGCCCGGGCCGATGAGCTCGAAGCCCGGCTCGCCACCACCTCCGAGGACCAGGCCGCGGCGCAGGCTCGCGTCCACTCGCTGACCGCCGAGCTGGGCGAGCAGGGGACGGCGGCCGAGCAGCTCGCCGCCGAGCGTGACGCGGCCAACGCTCGCCTCGCCGAGGCCGAGAGCCGTCTGAGCACCTCGACTCAGGCGCTCGCGTCCGAACTCGATTCGGCCCGCGCCCGGATCGGGGAGATCGAGGGGCAGCTCGCCGCGGCGATCGAGGATCGGGCTGCGGAGCGCGCGCACGTCGAATCCCTGCACGCCGATCTCGCGGCGGAGCGATCGCGGGCCGCGGAGCGCGACGCCCGGCTCGCCGAGAGCAGCGAGACGCTCAGCGCTGAGCGGCAGGCGGCCCGCAGCCGTGTGGAGCAGCTCGAGGCCGAGCTGGACGCCGCCCGGGACGCTGCGCGTACGCGCGCCGAAGAGCTCGACGCCCAGCGCTCGCACGCCGAGCGGCTCGAGACCGCGCTCGCCGCGGCGGAGGAGGCGCGGCGGGCCGATCACGCCCGGCTCGAAGCGGTCAACGGCGAGCTGGAAGCCGCCCACGCCCGAGCCGCCTCACTCCAGGCCGAGGCGACGGCGAGCGCCGAGGCGCTCGCAGCGGCCGAAGCGGAGCGCGACGCGGTTCAGGCCCGACACGACCAGGCGCTCGCCGAGGCGCACCGGCGAGTCGAAGGCCTCGAGACCGAGCTGCGCGCACTCGCCGAGGGCCGCAGCGCCGCCGACGCGCGAACACACGCCCTCGCGGCGGAACTCGAGGCCGCGCACGCCCGCGCCACCGAACTCGAGGCGGAGCTGGCAGCGACGGCCGGCGACCGCTCGGCGGCGACGGAGACGATCGCCGCGCTGACCGCCCAGCTCGACGACGCGCGGGGCGCGACGGAGCGCCTCCGGCAGGAGCACGCCGGCGCCGCGGAGGCGCTCGCCGCCGAGGTCGCGCAGGCGCGCGACGAGACCGAACGGCTGCGGGCGGAGCTCGGACCGGCCGCCGAAGCGCAGACGGCGCTCGCCCGCGAGCGCGAGGCGCTCGAGCGGAGGCTGGCGGCGACGGCGGCCGAGCTGGCCGCGGCTCAGGAGGGCAGGTCCGCCGCCCAGGCCGACGTCGACGCGCTCAGGACGGAGCTCGCCGCCGCCCGGGCGGACTACGAGGAGCGCCTCGGCGACGACCGTCGGCGGGCGGACGAGCTCCAGGCGGCACTGACCGAGGCCGAAGCCGCGAATGCGACGGCGAGCCGCGACCTCGACGCGGCCCGTGCAGCGCTCGCCGCCCACGAGAGCGAGCGCGCCGAGCTCGAGGAGCGGGCGGCCTCCATCGAGGCACGAGCCGCCGACCTCGAGACGGCGCTCACCACCGCGACCGCCGACCTCGAGGCGGCGCGGGCCGGCCGCACGGAGGAGCTCGCCCGCGCGGTGCAACGCGTCGACGAGCTCGCCGCGCAGCTCGCCGGCGCCCGCGAGCGGCTCGAGGCGGAGCAGGCCGAGCGCTCGCGCCTCGAGGCGCGCGCGGCCGACCTCGAGACCTCGCTGGCCGCGGCAGAGGAGCACAGGCGCGACCTCGCGGCCCGGCTCCAGGACGCCCAGGACGACCTGGCGGCGTCGACCGGCGACCGCGCGGAGGCCGAGGCGACGATCGACGCCCTCACCGCAGAGCGAGAGGCCGCCCGGGAGAGCCTCGCCGCCGCCGAGGCGCGAGCCGACGCGCTGAGCGCCGACGCCGGCCGGCTCGAGCAGGCGCTCGCGGACGCGGAGCAGGCCCGCGCGGCGCTCGAGTCCGAGCTGACGGCCGCGCGCACCCAGGCCCGGACGGCGAACGAACGCGTCACCGAGCTCGAGGCGGACCTCACCGGCACCGGCGAAGGCCTCCACGAAGCACGCGAGCACGCCGCAGCATCCGAGGCCCGCGCGGAGCGGCTCGACGGCGAGCTCCGGGCGGCGACCGGCGAGCTCGATCGGCTGCGGGCCGCCCTCACGGAGACCGAGCAGGCCGCCGCCCAGCGAGCCGCGGCGCTCGACGCCGAGCTGGCCGCCGCCCGCGGCGACGCTTCGCGCCTCGGGAACCGGCTCACCGCCGTCGATGGAGAGCTGGCACAGGCGCGGACGGCCCAGGACGAGATCGCCGCCGAGCGCGACGCGCTCCGCCAGACCGCCGAAGCGGGCCGGCAGCGCACGGACGAGCTGGCGGGCGACCTCCGAGCCGCGGGCGAGCGGCAGGCCGAGCTCGCCGCCCGGGTGCAGACGCTCGAGTCCGAGCTGGCGGAGGCCGCGCAGCACGAGGCCGCCGCCGTCCGGCTGGGCGAGGAGCTCGAGGAGGCGCGCGCCGCCCACGCCGCCGCCGGCGAGCGCAGCCGGACCCTCGAGCACGAGCTCACCCGAGCCCGCCAGCACGCGGTGGAGCTCGACGCGCGCGCCGGCAGCTTCGAGTCCCGCCTCGGCGAGGAGACCGCCCGCGCGCTGGCCCTGAGCGTCGAGGTGGAGCGGCTGCGCGACGCCGAGGCCCGCGAGCGCACCGCCGCCGAGGCGGTCGCCCGCGCCGAGTCGCGCATCGAGGAGGCCGAGGCGGCGCTGGCGCAGGCCGCCGCCGAGAACGAGCGCCAGGCGGCGGAGCGCGGCGAGCTCGAGGACGCCGTCCGGCGGCTCACCCAGGAGCGCGACGCCGCGCGGACCGCCGAGACGGAGCTCGCGCACCGGCGCGACGAGGCGCTCGCCCGCGCCGCCGAGCTCGAGCGCGCGCTCGCCGCCGCCGAGGACCGCACGGACCGGATCGCGGCGGAGCTCGACCAGGCGCGCTCCACCGCGCTCGAGGTCCGCGAGCCCGAGCACTCGCCGGCCGAGGTCGAGGCGCTCATGCGCCACGTCGCGGAGACCGACCGCCGCATCCGCGACCTCGAGGCCGCGCTCGCGGAGTCGCTCTCCGACGAGGAGCGCCAGGCCGCCGCCCGCCTCGCGCTCGAGGACCGCGCCCGCCGTGCCGAGGCCGCGCTCGCCGAAGCGCGCCGCCACGCCGAGCGCCTGGAGGCCGAGCTCGCCGCCGCTCCTCCCCTCCCGGCCACCACCCCCCCCGCCCCGGCCGCCGCCCCGGTCGCCCCGGAGCTCGAAGAGGCGCGCCGCGCCGTCGCCGCCCACGCCGCCGCCGAGGCGACCGCCCAGGCGGAGCTGGCGGAGATCCGGGGCCGCATCGGCGACCTCGAGAAGATCCGCGGCTGGCTCGACGACGCCGTCCGCGAGGTACGGGCCAACGGCGGCTCGGCAGCGCCGCTGGCCGCCATCGACGCCGGCCCCCGGCCCGACGGCGCCGCCCAGCGCCGGCGCGGCCTGCTCGGCCGCCGCGGCCGCGACGAGGGCGCCGAGGCCCAGCCGGCGTCCGAGCTCGAGAAGCTCTTCGCCGAGATCGACCGCGTCCGGCTCGACGCCGAGCGCCCCCAGGCCGAGGCCGACGCGGCCTCCGCGCGCCTCCAGGAGAGCGCCCGGCAGCGGGCCGAGGCCGAGCGGCGCCTGGCGGCCGCCCAGGGCCGGCCGCCCGCCTAGTCCCTGAGCGGCAGGACGGTGAGGGCGCCCGGCGCGACGCCGTACTCGACCGTGCGGTGCTCGCCGAGGAACTCGCCGTCGGCCTCGACCGGCAGCGGCTCCCCGTCGAGCGCCGTGATCCGCGCCGAGCGGATGCCGGGGAACGCGTCGACCTGCGGGTGGGCGGTGACCGCGGTGGCGCGCCCCGACACCAGCCGCCCGATCACCGAGGGCATCTCGTGCGGGCGCGCCCGGCGCAGCGACGTGAGCGAGAGCGAGGCCGTGTCGAGGCCGGCCGCCTCGCAGACGCGGATCTCGCGCGGGCCGAAGTAGGTGAGGACGTGGGAGTTCTGCACGATCGCCGTGACGCCCTCGGCCACCCGGCCGGCGGCCTCGACCCGCATCCGGGGCGGGTTGCGCAGGTAGCGGCGACCGAGCTCGGAGAACGCGGCGGCGGTGAAGTGGAGCTGGCCGAGGTGCGCCTTGCGGTGCGCGGCGTCGTCGGCGGTCGCGGTCATCGAGGCCGAGAAGCCGACGCCCGACATGTAGACGAAGGGCCGTCCGTTGACGAGCCCGAGGTCCACCGTGCGAGTGGCGGGAAGCCCCTCGGCGGTCGCCGCCGCGAGACGCCGGGCCGCCTCGAGCGCCGTGCGCGGCGTTCCGAGGGAGCGCGCGAAGACGTTGGTGCAGCCCGTCGGCAGGCAGGCGAGCGCCACGCCCGTCCCCGCCAGGCCGGCGGCCGCCTCGCTCACCGTGCCGTCGCCCCCCGCGACGGCGACGATGTCGTAGCCGGCCCGCGCCGCCTCGCGGGCGAGCTCGGTGGCATGGCCGCGGTTCTCGCTGGCCGCCGTGCCGACCGCGCAGCCCTCGCGCAGCACGCCGGCGATGGCCTCGGCCTCGCCGTCGCGCGCGCCGCTGGCCCGCGGGTTGACGAGCAGGAGCACCCGGCTGCGCGCAGCGCGCGCGAGCGGTGCGGCCGGCCGCAGGCGCCGGTAGGCGACGGGAGCGGCCACGGTCAGCGCCCCTGCGCGGGCTCGAGCGGGAGGGGGGCGCGGCTCACCATCGCGCGACCTGAACCCCGGGCGGGGCGTCGGCGGCGCTGCGCGCGTAGCCGAGGGCGTAGTCGACTCCCGAGGCGACCGTCACGGCCACCACGCCGGCCAGCCACGCCTCGACCCAGAGCGCGCCGGGGCTCGGGACGAGCATGAGCATCGGGATGGCGGTCATCTGGAGACCCGTCTTGAGCTTGCCGAGGCCGCTGACCGCGATGACGATCCCGCGGGACCCGGCGTGCCAGCGCAGCCCGCTCACCGCGAGCTCGCGCAGCACGATCGCCGCCGCGATCCAGAGCGCGAGGCGGTCGACGGCCACGAGCGAGGCGAGCGCCGCACCGACCAGCAGCTTGTCGGCGAGCGGGTCCATCAGGCGTCCGAAGGTGGTGATGTCGTCGCGCGCGCGGGCCAGGTGGCCGTCGGCGATGTCGGTCAGCGCGGCGGCCCCGAAGACCGCGGCGGCGAGGTACATCGGCGCCGCGTCGTCGCCCAGGAGCAGGAGCACCATCACCGGGACCATGCAGATCCGGATGACGGTCAGCACGTTGGGGACGTTGAACGGCATGATCGAGGACGGATACCCCGCACCGCCGCCCGCTAGCCCATGACCGCCACCGCCCCGACCCGCCGCCGCCCCCGCCGCCTGCCCCCCGACCTGCCGGCCCGCATCGCCGTGGCGGTGCCCGCGGCGGCCGTGCTGGTTGTGCTGATCGGGCGCGGCGGGATCGCCCTCGCGCTCGCCCTCGCGCTCGTCGGGGCCCTCGCGCAGTGGGAGCTCGCCCGTCTCCTGCGCGCGCCCGCGGCGGCCGCCGTGCCCGGCTGCCTGGTCGTCGGGGTGGCGCCGCTCCTCGCGCTCGAGCAGGGCGGCGGCGGGCTCGCGGCCCTGCTCCCGCTCGCCCTCGCCGCCGCGCTGCCGATCGCCGCGGCGCTCGCGCCGCCCGGCCGCCGGCGCGCCGCCCTGGCGGCCACCGCGCTCGGCGCCATCTGGCTCGGCGTCTGCCTCGGCCACGGCATGCTGCTGCGCGAGCTGCCCCACGGCGGGGCGCTGCTGGTCGCCGTCCTGCTCGCGACCTTCCTCGGCGACACCGCCGCGCAGCTCGTCGGGACGGCCTTCGGGCGCACCCGGCTGGCGCCGGCGATCTCCCCCAACAAGACGGTCGAGGGGCTCCTGGCCGGCGTGGCCGGCGGCACGGCCGCCTGCGCGCTGTTCCTCCTGCTCGCCCACGACTGGGCCTCGCCCGCCGAGGCGCTGGCGCTCGGCCTGGCC
>JAUJME010000100.1 GCA_030447005.1 Solirubrobacteraceae bacterium
GACATGCCCGCGTCCTTGCCCGAGTGCAGGAGCACCAGGAAGATCAGGACGACGGCGATGAAGACCTGGGCGACGGCGAGGATCGTGTACATGCGGCGCGGAGGATAGAACACCGACGCCGCCGCTGCACCCGCCTGGGGAGGCGTCTCAGGGTGCGCGCGACGGCGTCGGGTACCTCCGGTGGGGTACGCGGAAGCTAGGAGTCCATTCCCTTCACCACACCCGTAGAACGCCCGTCCCGCGCGGGGGTTGGCCGGTTATTCGCCGAGTTCGTCGAGCTGCCGGAGGATCTCGATCGCCTCGGCCCGCAGCGCGCGGTCCTGCACCCGCCAGTCCGCTTCGGAGAGCTTGCCCGTCCGGTAGTCGAGCTCGGCCTCGCGGATCTCGCGGTACTTGGCCTCGCGGGCGGCGGCGAGCTCGGCGTGCTGGGACGATTCCTCCGTCTCGCGCCGGCGCTCGGCGCCCGCCCGCAGCGGGCCGCTGATGACCACCGCCACGACGGCGACCAGCACCAGCACCAGGAGGAGCTCCACGCGGCGCCGCGCCTAGGCGCGGCCGAGCTCGCGCGCCACGCGGGCGGCGTAGGTGGCGCGGACGCGGCTGCGCGCCCCGCCCGGCGGAGGCCAGACGGCGATCAGGCCGCCGAGGAAGGTGAGGATCGCGCCGATCCAGATCCAGGTCACCATCGGCGAGACGATCAGCCGGAACGTGGCCGGGGGCGGGTCGTTCGCGTAGGAGGCGGTCAGCCCGCGCAGCGCCTGGCCGAGGAAGGCCGACGCCGCCTCCTCGGAGAGCTCGCCGCCCTTGGCCGCCTTGGCGAAGACGCGGTCGCCCTCCTCCACGCGCGGCAGCAACTCGCGCACGTCGGGCGACACCACGGTCCAGACGTCCTGGCGCCAGCCGGCGTCGAGCGCCACCTCGCTGGTCGCCTCCCCCTCGAAGAAGCGCGAGACCGCGCCGAGCTCCGGCGCGCTCGACGGGAAGAACGAGCGGCGGCTGACCAGCTCGCCGACCGGCTCGCCGCCGCGCGAGAGCCGCATGACCGCCCCGAGGTCGATCCGCTCGAGCCGCCCGTTGGGCGCCGGGACCACCGCGCTCGTCGGCTTGACGTAGGTGACCTCGTAGTCGCCGACCCGCGCGCTCTGGCCCGGGTTGAGCTCCACGTCGCGCGCCTGCTGGAAGGCCGAGGAGGCGGCGATGCCCACGAACAGGAGCGCGATCCCCAGGTGGACGACGTAGCCGCCGTAGCGCCGCCGGTTGCGCTGCACGAGCGAGACGATCGCGGCGGGCACGGAGTCCTCCGACATCGCCCGCCGCGCGCGCACGCCGCGCCAGAGCTCCTGCCACACCGTCCCGGCGACGAACGCGCCGAGGAAGAACATGAGCAGCGCGGCCGGCCGGCGCGCGGCCTCCGTCCCCACCAGCAGCGCGATCAGCACGAAGAGCGCGAAGAGCGCCGGCCCGAGCATGGTCCGCCGCAGGTTGGCGAGCGTCGCGCGCCGCCAGGCGATCACCGGGCCGATGCCCGAGAGCAGCACGAGCACGAGCGCGAGCGGCGTGATGTAGCGGTTGAACCACGGCGGCCCGACGGAGGACTTCACGCCGGTCACCGCCTCGGAGATCAGCGGGAAGAACGTCCCCCAGAAGACGACGAAGACGAGCCCCACGAGCACCAGGTTGTTGAGCAGGAACGCCGACTCGCGCGAGAACAGCGAGTCCAGGCGGTGCTCGGAGCGCAGGTCGCGCGCCCGCGAGACCACGAGGGCGACCGAGCCCGCGATCAGCACGCCGATCAGCACGAGGAAGGGGACGCCGAGGGTCGAGGCGCCGAAGGCGTGGATCGAGTCGAGGATCCCCGAGCGCACGAGGAAGGTGCCGAGGATGGCGAGGATCCCGGTGGCCAGCACGAGCGAGACGTTCCAGACCTTCAGCATCCCGCGCTTCTCCTGGATCATCACCGAGTGCAGGAACGCGGTGCCGGTCAGCCACGGCATCAGCGACGCGTTCTCGACCGGGTCCCAGGCCCAGTAGCCGCCCCACCCGAGCTCGGTGTAGGACCAGCGGGCGCCGAGGACGATCCCCACGCCGAGGAAGAGCCAGGCCGCCAGCGTGAACGGGCGCGTCGAGCGGATCCACTCCGCCCCCAGCCGCCGGGTCACCAGCGCCCCGACGGCGAAGGCGAACGGGACGGTGAACAGCGTGTAGCCCGAGTAGAGCATCGGGGGGTGGATCATCATGCTCGGGTGGCGCAGGAGCGGGTTGAGCCCCGCGCCCTCCGGCGGGACGGGGCTCGCCTGGGCGAACGGCGTCTCGAGGAAGACGAGCAGCGAGACGAAGAACGCGCCGAAGCCGAGCAGCACCGAGGCGGCGTAGGGCGCGACCTCGCGCAGCCGCCGGCGGGTCAGGAACAGGATCAGCGAGGACCACACCGCCAGCAGCACCGCCCACAGCAGCAGCGAGCCCTCCTGCGAGGACCACATCGCGGTGGCCTGGTAGAAGGTCGGCGTCGTGGTCGAGGAGTTCCCCGCCACGAGGGCGAAGGAGAAGTCCGAGCGCAGGAACGCCGCCTCGAGCAGCCCGAAGGCGAGGACGAGCGTGCCGGCGAACGCGTAGACCGCGCGGCGGCCGGAGGCCACCCATTGGCGGGCGCCGGCCCGCGCACCGTAGAGCGACGCGCCGATCCCGTAGAGCGCGATCGGAAGGGCCAGGATCAGACAGGCGCGGCCGAGCGTCAGCAAGGCAGGGGCGCTAGGACTGCTCGGCTTCGGAGAACTTCGAGGGGCACTTCGTGACGAGCGAGTCGCGCTCGCCGACGAAGGTGTCGCCCTGCTTGCGCACGTCGACGATGACCTCCCGGCCCTCGCGGAAGGGGTCGGGCACCGCGCCCGTGTAGGAGACCGGCACGGAGACGTTGCCGTCGCGGTCGCGCACGCGGAAGATCATGGTCGACCCGCGCTTCTCGACGGAGCCGGCCTCCACCTTCCCCGTCAGCTCGTAGGTCTGGCCCGGCTTGGCGCTGGCCATCAGCTGGGACGGGGTGCTCGCCTCCGTGGAGGCGGCGAAGCTCGTGTAGATGAGGGCGCCGGCCAGCAGCACCGCGCACGTCAGCGCGACGGAGAAGCGGATGGCGCGCTTGCGGGCCGGATCCATCGTGCCTCCAGTATGACGCGCCGCCTGGCGCGTCGGTGTGATCGGTCACACGGTTGACGCGCCGGGCCTGAGCGTGGCGCCGCCGCGCGTCGCCGCGCGCCTGGGTTCGGCGCGCCCCGCGCGGAGGTCGAGCGCGAAGCAGGCCAGCGCCCACAGCAGGAGCGCGTTGACGATGACCACGTGCTGCATCGAGCCGTACGCGCCGAAGAGCGCGGTCAGCAGGGGCTCGAGGCCCGCGAGCGGCCCGGGGACACCGTTGAGCTCGACGACGAGCGCCACGGCGGCCACCGTCGAGAGCACCCACAGAACGGCGTAGCGCAGCGGCGTCAGCCGGGTGAGGAGGAGCACCGGCAGGACGAGCAGGAGCACGCGGTTGTCGGACTGGTCGGGCAGGAAGACGTAGCCGGCGACCATCGCGAGCACCACCGCCGCGGGCGCCTCGAGCCGGCGGCGCGCGAAGGCCGCGTAGACCGCCAGGAGCGCGGCGACGGTGAGGCCGCGCGCGAGCCAGGGGTCATAGAGGCCGA
Organism: Solirubrobacteraceae bacterium; assembly: GCA_030447005.1. The sequence goes on from JAUJME010000100.1 coordinate 3,678, forward strand.
CCTCCGCGAGCGGCTTGAGCAGGCCGGCGTGGATCGGCGGGTCGAGCTCCATCCGGTCGGCGCGCCGGGCGTAGGCCTCGAGGCTCGACGGGAAGAACGGCGCCTGCGCCGCCGCGAAGACGGCCGCGAAGCCGCCGAGCGACAGCAGCGCCGCGCGGGCGCCGCGCGCCCGCGCGGTGGCGAGGGCGAGCGGGAGGGCCCAGAACGCGCCGAGCCACTTGACGGCGGCGAGCGCTGCGGTGAGCACCCAGGCGGCGGCGTGCGAGCCGCGCTCGAGCGCGATCACCAGCCCGGCGAGACCCAGGAAGATCACGGTCTTGTCCTCGGCGTGGGCGGTCCAGGAGTAGAGGACGAAGGGCGAGAAGGCGTAGAAGAGGATGAACCCGAGCCGCCAGGCCACCGGCCGCCGGAGCCACAGCCCGATCAGCGCGATGACGGCCGTGTCGGCCAGCGCGAAGAGCACGCGGAGCGTCTCCGGCGCGTCGTGGACCTTCAGCAGCCCCGCGAAGAGCCCGAACAGCAGGGGCGCCTGGTCGCCGTAGACCGGGTCGACCGCCCCGCCGGCCGGGGCGCTGTAGGGGTCCTCCCCTGCGGCGAACAGCCGGGCGAAGTAGACGTAGACCCGCAGGTCGGCACCGCCGCCCGTCGCCGCGATGATCGCCAGCCGGACGAGGAGCGCCGCGGCGGCGATGGCGAGGACGACGAGCCGCCAGCGGCGCTGCGACGAGGTCAGCGCCCGCAGGGTGCGCTTCAGGACGTTCGCCATATGCCGATTCAAAGGAAAGCAGGGAGCAACGCGAAACCTTTGGGAAGCCACGACGTTAGGTAAGGCAGATGCACCTCACGTACTCCATGACGAATCTTCGCCGCGATCGCGCCGCTCGCCGGCATGACCGCGTCCGGCCCGTCGTGTCGGCCGCCCAGGCTCGCGCCCGCCGTTCCGGCGGCCCGCAGGACCGGGCGCTGTACCGCTGCGGTTGCGGCTTCGCGTTCAAGGCGGAGGTCTCGACCTCCGTCGGCTGCCCGCACTGCGGCACCGAGCAGGCCTGGTAGACCTCCCGCGGTGGCAACCGCGGATCTCACGGTCATCTCCCTCGGCCGGGCCGAGGCGAGCGCCGCTGCCTACATCGCGGCAATCCAGCGGCGGCTCGCGCGCCAGGACCGCGTCCGCTACCTGATGCACGCGATGGGCACCTCGCTCGAGGGCGAGACGGCCGACATCCTCGCGCTGGTCGGGGAGCTGCACGCGGTCCCGTTCGAGCTCGGCATCCAGCGCGTCTACACGGTGCTCAAGCTCGACGAGCGCCGCGACAAGGAACAGACGCTCGAGAGCAAGGTTGCCTCCGTGCAGGCACTTCTCGACGAGGACCGGCGCGAGTCGTAAGACGCCAACCCGGCGGGGTTGCCCTCGTGCGGATCCGCCGTTACCGTCTGCCGTTCGGCAGCCATGGAGGAGGGTCCGATGGGACGGTTCGAGCCGAAGCGACCGACGGAGAGCGACCGCAAGGAGTGGTCGTCCCGTGTCGTCAACGCGCCGCCCCGGTGGGCGGAGGATCTGCGCGAGCCTCAGCGCCGCGCCGCCGAGAACCGGCCGCGCTTCGACAGGACCGACCGCATCACCCGCGCGTGGCTGCGCGACCTCGTGCCGCGGCGCGAGGCCGGCTCGCGCTGAAGAAGGCGAGGCTGGAGGGCGCCGCCTCGTAGGGGGTCGGCGCACCTGTCATAGCCCTGACCGGAGAGCGGCGGACGAGGCTCGAACTCGCGACCCTCAGCTTGGGAAGCTGATGCTCTACCAACTGAGCTACCGCCGCAACTGACCGCAGATACTACCCGCCCGCGAAGTACCCTGGGTACCACGATGCGCAAGGGTCCCGCCGTGGTCGTCGTGCTGCTCGCCGCCGCCCTGGTCGGCCTGCTGTCCTACGGCGTCGCCCAGCGCGGCGAGGACCGCTCGATCGACGCCGCGCTCGTCGCCGGCGAGCGGATCGCCGCGCCCGACGCCACCCTGGCCATGCTCGGGGCGCCGGGGCGCACGGCGTCGCTGGCCGACTACCGCGGCAAGGTCGTCGTCCTCAACTTCTGGGCCTCCTGGTGCCCGCCGTGCGTCGACGAGCTCCCCCTCCTCCAGCGCACGCAGGAGCGCATCGAGGGCCAGAACGCGACGGTCCTCGGCGTCTCCTTCCGCGACGTCTCCTCCGACGCGCTCGGCTTCGCGCGCCGCTATGGGCTCACCTTCCCGACGCTGCGCGACCCGGACGCCGACTTCGCGCGCGAGTACGGGACCGCCAGCCTGCCCGAGACGTTCCTGATCGACCGCCAGGGCCGGATCGCCGCCAAACGCCGCGGCCCGGTCGACCAGGCGTGGCTCGACGCGATCCTGCCGAAGCTGCTGGCCGAGAAGGCGTGATGCGCGCCCTCCTGCTCGCCGCGCTGGTGGCGCT
>JAUJME010000101.1 GCA_030447005.1 Solirubrobacteraceae bacterium
CGCGCCGAGGCCGTCGCGCGGATCTGCGACGAGGCCGCCGCCCTGCACGCCGCCGGCGAGGAGGTGGTGATCGTCACGTCGGGGGCGATCGCGCGCGGGATGCGGATGCTCGGGCTCGAGGTGCGCCCGCGGGCGATCGACGAGCTCCAGGCCGCGAGCGCGGTCGGCCAGGGAACGCTCTACCGCACCTACGACGAGCTCATGCGGGCACGCGGCGTGGCCACCGCGCAGGTGCTGCTGACCTTCTTCGACATGAGCGCGCGACTGCACTACCTCAACGCCCGCCGCACGCTGCGCAAGCTGCTCGACTGGCGGATCGTCCCGGTCATCAACGAGAACGACACGACGACCACGGACGAGATCTCCTTCGGCGACAACGACTTCCTCGCCGCCCAGGTCGCCGTCCTGCTCGGCGCGCGGCTGCTCGTCCTGCTCACTGACACGGACGGCCTCTACACCGCCGACCCGCGGACGGACCCGGCCGCCGAGCCGATCCGCGAGGTGACGGACTTCGAGGCGCTCACCGCGCTCGCGATCGGCCACTCGAGCTCGCCGCTGGGGTCGGGCGGGATGCGCTCGAAGGTGGTCGCGGCCGAGATGGCGACCGCGGCGGGGATCACGACGGTCATCGGCTCGGGTCGCGAGCCGGGGACGATCGCGCGGGCGGCGGCGGGTGAGGTCGCGGGCACCCGCTTCCCGCCCCAGCCCGTCCGCCACTCGAGCTTCAAGCTGTGGCTGAAGTACGCGAAGCCGGGGCGCGGCACGCTGACGGTCGACGCCGGCGCCGAGCGGGCGCTGCGCGAGGGCGGGACGTCGCTGCTGCCGGTCGGCGTGGTGGAGGTGGAGGGGGAGTTCGACGCGGGGGACGCGGTGGCGATCCGCGCGGCGGGCGCCGGCGCGGGCGCGCCGCCCATCGGCAAGGGGATCTGCAACTACTCGGCGGCCGAGCTCCAGCGGGTGCGCGGGATGAAGTCCGCGCAGGTCCGGGAGGTGCTGCCCCGGGCGACCGACGAGGCGGTCCACCGGGACTACTTCGTGCTGGCGTAGGCTCAGCCGCCGCCTCCGCAACCGCCGCCGCCGTCCCCGCCGCCGCCGTCCCCACCGCCGCCGTCCCCACCGCCGCCGCCGCTGCGCCGGCGGTTGCGGCGCTCGCGCGGGGCCCGCACCCGCTCGGCGCGGTCGAGCTCGAGCGCCGGGCCCGGCAGGCCCAGCCGGCGGTCGAGGTCCCACAGCACCGACTCCCGCTGCATGCGGAGGCGGCTGCGGTCCCACGCCTCGACCGTGTTGTGCAGCGCGGTCTCCATCGGCACGGCGAGGGCCGCCTCGGGCCGGTGGTGGAGGTAGGTCCGGTACACCCGTCGGCAGAAGCGCTCGTAGGCGCTCGTGTCGAGGATGAACTCGTGCCAGAGCCAGTCGACCGCCTGGGACGGCATGCCGAGCCGGGTGTCGCCGCGGTGCACGCACGCCACGAGCCAGTCCTTGAGGGCGAGCTCCGCGAGCTCGAGGTCCTTGCGGCCGAGCGACGGGTGCGCGCGCAGGACACGGTCGGCCACGCCGGCGGGGAGCTCGAGGGCGAGGGCCGCCGCCTCGGCCTGCGCGCGGCGCGGTCGCCGGTTCCGTCGGCGGTCGGCGAGCGCCACGGCGGGCATCGTGGACCCGGGCGGCCACGCGTCCAGGCGGTTGCGCCGCTGGCGTACGCTGTGTGACCCATGGCGCTCGCCGAACGCACCTCGGTCTCCGACCTGTGTCTTGCCGCCCGCGAGGCGGCCCGCCGGCTCGCGCTCGTCGACTCCGGGCGCCGCGACCGTGCGCTGCTCGCGATCGCCGACGCGCTCGAGGCGCGCACGCCGGAGATCCTCGAGGCCAACGCCCGCGACCTCGAGGCGGGGCGCGCGGCCGGGCTGTCGGCGGCGCTGATGGACCGCCTCGCGCTCGACGCGGGCCGGGTCGCCGCGATGGCGGACGGCGCGCGGGCGATCGCCGCCCTGAGCGATCCGGTCGGGGAGGTCGTCGACGGCTTCCGGTTGCCCAACGGGCTCGACGTCCGCAAGGTCCGCGTCCCGCTGGGCGTCGTCGCGGTGGTCTACGAGGCACGGCCGAACGTGACGATCGACGCCGCCGCGCTCGCGCTGAAGTCGGGCAACGCCGTGGTCCTGCGGGGCTCCTCGTCGGCCGCGCACTCCAACGCCGTCCTCGCCTCGGTGGCCCGCGAGGCGGCCGAGGGCGCCGGGCTGCCGGCCGGGTGCCTGGCCCTGGTGGCCGGCGGCGGCCGCGAAGAGCTCGCGGAGCTCGCGACCCAGGACGGCGTCGTCGACCTGATCATCCCCCGCGGCGGCGAGGGGCTCAAGGCGGCGCTCAGCGCGGTCGCCACCGTGCCGGTCATCTACGCCGCGTCGGGCAACTGCCACGTCTTCGTCGACGCGAGCGCCGACCTCGCCGACGCCGAGGCGATCATCCTCAACGCCAAGACCCAGCGGCCCGGCGTCTGCAACGCCGCCGAGACGCTGCTCGTCCACGCCAACGCGGCGCCGGCCTTCCTCCCCGGCGCGCTGCGCGTGCTGGCGGCGGCTGGGGTCGAGCTGCGCGGGGACGGGCGCACGCGCGCGCTGGCGGGCCCCGAGCTCGAGGTGGGCGACGCGACGGAGGAGGACTGGGCGCAGGAGTTCCTCGCGCTCGTGCTCGCCGTGCGGGTGGTCGACTCGGTCGAGGAGGCCGTGGAACACGTCAACCGCTACGGGTCCGGGCACTCCGAGGCGATCGTCACGCGCGACACCGAGGCCGCACGGGCCTTCGGGCTCGGAGTCGACGCCGCCTGCGTCTACGTCAACGCCTCCACGCGCTTCACCGACGGGGGGGAGTTCGGGATGGGCGCCGAGATCGGCAACTCGACGCAGAAGCTGCACGCGCGCGGCCCGATCGGGCTGCGCGAGCTCTGTACCTTCAAGTACCTGGTCGAGGGGTCCGGGCAGGTCCGCCCGTAGGGCCGCCCGCGGCCGTTTCGTTGCCCGTGGCGCGCGTCGGGATCCTGGGCGGGACCTTCAACCCGCCACACCTCGGCCACCTCGTCTGCGCGCAGGAGGCGCTCGTCGCTCTCGGGCTCGACTCGGTGGTACTGGTTCCGGCGGGGACGCCCCCGCACAAGGAGGTCGCGGCCGACCCGGGCGCCGCGCACCGGGTCGCGCTCTGCGAGGCGGCGGTGGCGGGCGACGAGCGCTTCTCGGTCTCACGGGCGGAGGTCGAGCGGGCCGGCGCGTCGTACAGCGTCGATACCCTGAGAGCACTGCATGAGCGCGATCCGGAGCACGACCTGACCTTCATCGTCGGCGGCGACATGGCCCTCTCGTTCCCCGACTGGCGGGAGCCCGAGGTCGTCCTGGAGCTCGCCGAGCTCGGCGTGGCCGAGCGGGAGAGGGTCCGCCGGGCCGACATCGCCGAGCGCCTGCGCCCGCTGCGCGGCGCCGCCGAGCGAGTCCGCTTCTTCGACATGCCGCGCATGGACATCTCCTCCTCGCTCATCCGCCGCCGGGCGGCCGCCGGCTGGCCGGTGCGCTACCTGGTCCCGCGCGGCGTGGACGAGTACATCGCCCGCGAGGGGTTGTACGCCGCCGGGTCGGGCACGGGCGCCGGGGCCGGAGCCGTGGCGGGGGCGCGGCCGTGAACGGCGGCCAGGGCCAGGCCCGGATGCCGGCCGGCGAGGAGCTCGCCGGCGTGGCGCTCGCCGAGGCGATCGCCGGCTACGCGGCCGACAAGAAGGCGGCCGAGGTCGTCGAGCTCGACCTCCGCGGAGTGCTCGGCTACACGGACTACTTCATCGTCTGCTCGGGCAACACCGAGCGCCAGACGAAGGCCATCCACGACGGCATCCACCTCGGGATGAAGGACGACCACGGCGTGCTGCCGCGCCGGGTCGAGGGCGCCGCCGAGGCCCGCTGGATCCTCATGGACTACCTCGACGTGGTCGTCCACGTCTTCACGCCCGAGGCGCGCGACTACTACCGGCTCGAGCAGCTCTGGGGCGAGGCGCCGAAGCGCACCTTCGACCCCCGGAACGACTGAGGCCGCCCTCCTTAGGAGGACGGCCTCGGTGAGGTGGAGCTAGCCGGGCTCGAACCGGCGACCTCGTGACTGCCAGTCACGCGCTCTCCCAGCTGAGCTATAGCCCCGAGCTCGTACTGCGCGGCCCAGTTTACACCGCGTGCCTGATTGTTTCTCGGTCGGCGGAGCCGCAGGTTGAAGCTCTTGCGGCCGGCCACCTCGGCGATCGGGATGTAGAAGCACCGCTCGATCTCCGGGCAGTAGGCGACCACGGCGTCGATCTCGGCGGCCGAGTAGGCGCGCTGGCGCAGGCCGTCCCGCGCGCGGCGGCACGAGTAGGGACGGACCACGACGATGTCGCCGCGCCGGGCGGCCGACTTCGACTGCACGCGCGCCAGCGAGCCGTCCGGGAAGGCGAAGACGAGGTCGAAGCGGCCGCCCTCGGCGACCGGGCGGTAGACGTCGATGCCGAGCCGTACGGCATGGTGGGCGATCGCCGTCTCGGCGATCGCGCCCTTCTGGTTCGTGGTGAGGCTCACCGCCGCCGGGGGCGGTGGCCGGGTGCATGGCTCAGCCCTGGCGCCGCGGGCGCTGCGGGATGAACTCGGGGATCTCGCCGAAGTCCGCGCGAGGGAGCGACGGGCTGGCACGGGGAGTCGACCCGTTGGCGGGCTCGGAGTAGCCCGCGCGGTCGAGCATCCCGAGAAACGACCGGTGGGCGCTCGCGACGTCCTTGAGCAGCCGGTCCGCGTTGGCGTGCAGGGAGTCGCCCAGCGCGCGCAGGTTGTTGCTGAGCTCCGTCCCCTCCTCGAGGATCTCCGCGGCCATCTCGCGCGCCTTGCGCACCTCCTCGCGGGCGTCGCGGGAGGCCGCCTCGCGGGTCTCGGCCGCGAAGACCTCGGCGATGCGCTGGGTCTCGGTCGCCTCGGACTGAGCGCGGTCGACGACCCGCGAGGCCTGGGCGGTGGCCTGCTCGCGGATGCGCACGGCGTCCGCCTCGGCCGTCGAGTGGAGCGTCGCGGCGCGGCGCTGCGCGTCCGCCAGGATGTCCTGCGCCTCGGCCTCCGCGGCGTTCACTCGGTTCTCTGCCGCGCGGGTCGCCTCGGCGATCCGCTCGGCCGAGCGGCGCTCCGCGTCGACGCGCATCTGGTCCGCGGCCGCCTCGGCCGCCGCCAGGATCGACTCGATCCGCCGGCTCGCCCGGCCGGCGCCGGCGACCTCGTCCTCTGCGGGGGGTGCGCCCTGGCCTTCGGTGCTCATGGCTCAAGGCTACGTGCGCGTCCGGCGGGATCCCCGCCGGCCCCCGGCGCGGCCCAGCCCGGCCGCTAACCTCACCGCGTCCATGAGCGAGCAGCGCTACGAGCCCCACGGCATCGAGTCCCGGTGGCAGGCCGTCTGGGAGCAGGAGCGCACGTGGCAGGTCTCCAACGACGCTCCGGCCGGCGCTCAGAAGTCCTACGTGCTCGAGATGCTGCCCTACCCCTCGGGCGAGCCGCACATGGGCCACCTGAAGGTCTACTCGATCGGCGATGCGATCGCCCACTTCCACCGGCGCACCGGGCGCCGCGTGCTGCATCCCATGGGCTACGACGCCTTCGGTCTGCCGGCCGAGAACCACGCGATCCGCACCGGCGAGCACCCGCGCGAGTCCACCGCGACCTCGATCGCCTCCTTCCAGCGCCAGTTCCGCTCGTGGGGCGTCTCCATCGACTGGTCGCGCGAGTTCGGCACCCACGAGCCGCGCTACTACCGCTGGACGCAGTGGCTGTTCCTGCGGCTGTTCGAACGCGGGCTCGCCTACCGCAAGGAGGCGGCGGTCAACTGGTGCCCCGACGACGCCACGGTGCTCGCCAACGAGCAGGTGATCGACGGCCGCTGCGAGCGGTGCGGTGCCGAGGTCGAGGCACGCCAGCTCGAGCAGTGGTTCTTCCGCATCACCGACTACGCCGACCGGCTGCTCGACGACCTCGAGACGGTCGACTGGCCGCAGAACGTCGTCACCATGCAGCGCAACTGGATCGG
>JAUJME010000102.1 GCA_030447005.1 Solirubrobacteraceae bacterium
TCGGCCGCGGCGGGATGATCCAGGACATCTCCAACCGGCTGCTCGGCGAGTTCTCCTCCTGCCTGCAGGCCGAGCTCGCGCCGGCGGAGCCCGAGCCGAACGTCGAGGCCGCCGCCGCGCCGCCCGCCGACGCCCCGGGCGGGACCTTCGCGGGCGGCGGGCCCGCTCCCGCCGCGCCCGCGTCCGCCGAGCCGATCAACGGCTTCGGGCTCGTGATCGGCGTCCTGCGCAACCGCCTCGCGGACCTGCTCGAGGCGCTGGCGAAGGCCCTACGCGGCTCGGGCTAGCCGAGCCGGCTCTCGAGCGCGCGCGCGAGCGCCGGTTCGTCGAGCCCGGCGGGCTGCTCGGCCAGCCAGCGCTCCGCCGCCCGCCGCCCGCCGAGGGCGCGCAGACCGCGGTCGCCGTGCTCGGCGTGGAAGTCGGCGAGGGCCCCGAGCCGCCGGGCGGAGGTGCGAGCGGCGGCGACGTCGAGCCCCGCGCGGTGGGCGTCGAGCGCGCCGACGAGGTCGTCGATCCCCTGGACGGGGTACACGCTCGACACCGCCACGACCTTCGTCGACCGCTCGCCGAGCGAGCGCAGCGCGGCGTGCAGGTCGCGCCGCGCCCGGGTGGCGACCTGGCCGAGGTCCGCCTTGGTGACCACGAGGACGTCGGGGATCTCCATGATCCCCGACTTCAGGAACTGCAGCGCGTCGCCCGAGCCGGGCTGGACGATCACCGCGACGGTGTCGGCGGCCTCCGCGATCTCCGTCTCGGACTGCCCGACGCCGACCGTCTCGACCACCACGACGTCGAAGGCGGCGGCGAGCGCCTGGGCGGCGACCCGGGTGGCCGGCGCCAGCCCGCCGAGCCGCTCGCCGGCGGCCATCGAGCGGATGAAGACGCCGCGGTCGGCTGGATCGAAGTCGATTCGCGCCCGGTCGCCGAGCAGCGCGCCGCCCGAACGCTTGGAGGACGGGTCGACGGCGAGTACGGCGACGGAGCGCCGCGCGCCGCGCCACGCCGCCACCAGCGCGCCCAGCAGGGTGGACTTGCCCGCGCCCGGCGGCCCGGTGACCCCGACGACGTGGCCCGGAGCCTCCCCGCCGAGCGCGGCGGGGGAGACCTCGGCGAGCAGCGCCGCGATCTCCACGCGGCGCTCCGGCGAGCGGTTCTCGATCAGGTTCAGCGCGGCGGGCGCGGCGGTGAGGTCGCCGCTGCGCAACCGCGCGCCGAGCTCGTGGCCGGGCGCGGTCATCCCGCGATGGCGCGGAAGGCCACGCCGAGGCGCTGGTAGGTGCGCTGCGCGCGCTCGTCGAGCGTGAGCAGCGTGCGTCCGTGCTCGGCGGCCTCGAGCGCGACGAGCGCGTCGTAGGTGGCGCCGCCCGAGATCCCCGCGGCGGAGACGGTGCCCAGGAGGGCGTCGCGCCCCTCGTCGGCGAGTCGCAGCGACCGGCCGGCGAAGCGCTCGTGGAGGACCTGGGCGGCCGTCGCAGCGGGCACCGCGAGCCCGGCCGGCAGCCGCGTGAGGACGGAGTAGGTCTCGATGACCACGTGGGCGGGCAGCGCGGTGACCGCCGCGAGGGCCTCCGATGCGGCCTCGTGGCGTTCGTGCCAGGCAGACAGCGCGGCGACGACCGCGCTCGTGTCGGCGGTCAGCGCCGGCCGCCTTCCATGATCTCGCGCACCTGCTGCGCGCTGACGGGCTCGGCGTCGCCCGTCGCGGCGAAGCGGACGCCGTGCGGGCCGTCCTCGACCCGGACACGGGACGGCACGGAGATCTCGAGCCGCTCGTCGACGACGTTGAGCTCGAGCTCGGAGCCCGGGCCGAAGCCGAGGCGATCACGCACCGCCTTCGGAATCACCAGGCGGCCTGCCGCGTCGATGGTACTTCGCATGGCAGAAGGCTACCAGCGCGCTGCGGCGCCGGTTCTCACTTCCGGCGCGCCACGCCGGCCTCCTCGAAGGTCGCCATGCCACGGTGCAGGGCACCGGCCGCCGCGACGACGGGCAGCGCGAGCAGGGCGCCTGACGCCTCGCCGAGGCGCAGCCGGAGGTCGAGCAGCGGCTCGAGGCCGAGCTCGGCGAGCACGACGTCGTGACCGGGCTCGGCGGAGCGGTGGCCGGCGATGAGCACCTCGGACGCCGCCGGGTCCAGACCCGCCGCGGCGAGCGCGGCCGCCGCCGTCGCGTAGCCGTCGAGCACGACGGGCAGGGAGCGGCGTGCGGCTTCGAGCACGGCGCCCGCCAGTGCCGCGAGCTCGAGGCCACCGACCGCCTCGAGCGCCGCGCGGGCGGCCAGCGGCCCGCCGAGCCTCTCGACCGCGGCGCCAACGACCGCGCGCTTACGCTCGAGCCCGGCAGCGTCCATGCCGGTCCCGCGGCCGACGGTCATCCCCGGATCGGCGCCCGTGAGCGCGGATACGAGCGCGGCGGTGGTGGTGGTGTTGCCGATCCCGATCTCGCCGAGGACGAGGCAGTCGACCCCGGCGTCGGCGAGCTCGCCCGCGAGCCGGGCGCCGGTCTCCAGGGCGGCCGTGACCTGGCCCGAGGTCAGGGCGGGGCCGCTCAGCATGTCGGCGCTGCCCTGCGCGACCTTGGCGTCGCGCACGCCGCGCGGCGTGGGGCCCGCGAGCCCGACATCGGCGACCAGGAGCTCGTGGCCGCCCTCGCGCGCGAGCACGCCGACGGCGCTGTCGCCCCGCGCGGCGGCGGCGGTCACTTGTGCGGACACCTCGGCGTCGAAGAGGCTCGTCCCGTGCGCGACGTGACCGTGGTCGGCCGCGCAGACCAGCACGCCGGCCCGCACGGCCGGGGGCGGCGGAGCGCCGGCGATCTCCGCCCAGCGCTCGATCAGCGCCTCCAGCGCCCCGAGGCTCCCGGAGGGCTTGACCAGCGCGTCGAGCCGGTCGCGCGCTGCGATGGCGGCCTTGCGGTCGGGGCTCGGCGCCGGGCCGGATGGCGATTTGCCGCCGGGGGCGTCACGCCAGCGCTCCTCCATCACCACGTCCTCGAGCGCCATCCGCGACGCCCAGCCCGCCGCCTCGAGGCCCGGTCGCTCCGGGCGCTCGTCGGGCCAGCCGAGGCACAGGTAGGCGATGGGGTCGACGTGCGGCGGGATGTCGAGCAGCGCCCGCAGGTCGGCGGGGACGTAGAAGCTCACCCAGCCGACCCCGAGCCCCTCGGCCCGGGCCGCCAGCCACAGGTTCTGGACCGCGCACGCGGTGCTGTAGACGTCGGTCTCGGGGATCGTGCCGCGGCCGAGCACCTCGGCGTCCGGATCGCCGTGGTCGCAGCACACCACGATGCCGAGCGGCGCCTCCACGATCCCCTCGACCTTCTGGTCGAGGAAGTGCCGCGCGCGCTCGTCGAAGCGGTCCGCCTGGCGCAGGCGCTCGCGGCGGGCGAGCCGGCGGACCGCCGTCCGGGTCGCCATCTCGCGCACGACGATCAGCCGCCACGGCTGCATCAGCCCGACCGAGGGCGCGCGGTGGGCGGCCTCCAGGACCCGTAGCAGCACGTCGGCGGGGACCTCGCCGGGCCGGAAGCGCCGGATGTCGCGGCGCTCGGCGATGACCCTGTGCACGGCGGCGCGAGCCTCGTCCGGGTAGCGCCAGCCCTCGGGATCGGCGGCGCGCGCGGCCGCCCGGGAGGCGTCGAACCCCGGCGGCGTCGCTGGGCGGACGAGTCGATCCCCGGCGGACACGGGCGAAACAGTACGATGCGCCGACCAGCGTGGCGGTGCGAGGAACCCGGCGGGAATCCGGGACGGTCGCGCCACTGTGACCGGGAGCCGCCTCCCGGGAGTCAGGAACTCGATCGCCGCGTGACCCTCTCGACGCCGGGACGCCGAATCCCGTGGAGGTCGCACCAGTGCAGGTCCACGTCACGCCGGTCCCAGGTCCTCGTAGGGGCCGCTGCGCTCAGTGAAGCGCCTGCTGCTCGTGCGCCACGCGGCGACCACGGCGACGCGCGCCCTGGCGTTTCCCGCCGACGAGGGCCTCGACGCGCGCGGCCTCGAGGAGGCTGCCACCCTGGCCGACCGGTTGCCGGTCGCTGCGTTCGACGTCCTGTCGAGCCCCGCGCTGCGCTGCCGGCAGACCGCGGCGGCCGCCGGGCTCGAGCCGTTCGCGACCGACCCGCGGGTCGCCGAGTGCGACTTCGGGACGTGGGCGGGGCGGACCCTCGAGGACGTCCACGCCGCCGACCCCGCCGCGGCGACGGCCTGGATGACCGACCCCGGCGCCGCGCCGCACGGCGGCGAGAGCCTCGCACGGTTCGCCGCCCGGGTGGCCGGCTGGCTCGACGCGCAGGCGAGGGGCGGCGGGCGGGTGGTGGCCGTCACCCACGGCGGCGTCGTCAAGGCGGCCGTGGTGCACGCGCTCGGCGCGCCGCTCGAAGCGTTCTGGCGGATCGACGTCGCGCCGCTGGCGATCACCGAGTTGCACGCCCACGAGGGGCGCTGGACGCTGGCGCGCGTCAACGCGACCACCGCCACGAGGATCGGCGCGCGCGCGTGAGCGCCGCCGCGCTCGCCACCGGGTACGCCGCCGACGCCGCGTTCGGCGATCCGCGGCGCCTGCACCCCGTCGCGGGCTTCGGGCGGATCGCGCTGCGCGCCGAAGCCGCCGCCGACGCGCCGACGCGCGCCCGGGGCGCCGCGTACGCCGTGGCGCTCGTCGGCCTCGCCGGCGCGGCGGGGGAGCTGGCGGCGCGCGCCGCCGCCCGCGCCGGCGCGGGCCGCTCCGTCGTCCTGGCGGCCGTCACCTGGGCGGCGCTCGGGGGGCGCTCGCTCACCCGCGTGGCCGCCCGGCTGGCCGACCACGTCGAGGCGGGCGACCTGGACGCCGCCCGCGCGCTGTTGCCGTGGCTGTGCGGGCGCGACCCCGAGGCGCTCGACGGCGCCGGGCTCGCGCGCGCCGCCGTGGAGTCCGTGGCCGAGAACACGAGCGACGCGGTCGTCGGCGCGCTGCTGTGGGGCGCGGTGGCGGGGCCGGGCGGCGTCATGGCCTATCGGGCGGCGAACACGCTCGACGCGATGGTCGGCCACCGCACGGAGCGCTACGCGGACTTCGGCTGGGCGGCGGCGCGGCTCGACGACGCCGCCAACTGGCCCGCGGCGCGCCTGACGGCGCTCCTCGCGGTCCTCTGCGCGCCGGTGGCAGGCGGTGCGCCAGGCGCCGCCTGGAGGACGGCCGTGCGCGACGGCGGCCGGCATCCCAGCCCGAACGCGGGCCGGGTCGAGGCGGCCTTCGCCGGAGCGCTCGGCGTGCGCCTCGGCGGCCCGCTGACCTACGCCGGCGTCCCCGAGCTGCGGCCCACCATGGGGGCCGGTCGTGCGCCGGCGCCCGCCGACGTGCGCCGCGCCGCCCGGCTGTCGGTCGCGGTCGGCGCCGGCGCCGCCCTCACGTGCGCCGGGGCACGCGCGCTGCTCGGCCGGGTGCGCCGGAGGGCCGGGGCGTGAAGGGCGCGCTGCTCGTGGCCGGCACGCACTCCGACGCCGGGAAGTCGCTCGTCACCGCCGGCCTGTGCCGCTGGCTGCGCCGCGGCGGCGTGCGCGTCGCGCCGTTCAAGGCCCAGAACATGGCGCTCAACTCGGTCGTCGCGCGCGGCGGCTTCGAGATCGGCCGCGCCCAGGCGATGCAGGCGACCGCGGCCGGCGTCGAGCCGGAGGTCGCCATGAACCCGATCCTCATCAAGCCGTCGGGCGATCGCCACAGCCAGGTGATCGTCATGGGCCGGCCGTACGCCGACGCCGACGCGCGCTCCTACCAGGAGCTCAAGGACGAGCTGCGGCCGGTCGTCGCCGCGGCGCTCGCCGACCTGCGCGCCCGCTACGACGTGGTCGTCTGCGAGGGCGCCGGCAGCCCCGCCGAGATCAACCTTCGCGCGGCCGACCTGACGAACATGGGGCTCGCGCGCGCCGCGGACCTGCCGGTGCTCCTCGTCGGCGACATCGACCGCGGCGGGGTCTTCGCCTCGCTGCTCGGCACGATCGCGGCGCTCGCCGCGGAGGACCAGCGCCACATCGCCGGCTTCGTGATCAACAAGTTCCGCGGCAGCCGCG
>JAUJME010000103.1 GCA_030447005.1 Solirubrobacteraceae bacterium
ATGTATTGCGAGGACACGGCGTCGCAGGATAGGCGGCTCGACCGAGTGGCGAACGTGGCCGGTCACATTCCCGCCCGGGTGGCGCGGAAGTTCTGCCGCTGCCCTGCCGATGATTAGGCCATGAAGCCCCTGATCGGCGTCACGACGTCGGAGATGCGCCGCGGCGACCTCGCCACGCTGCGCCGCCACGGCGAGCCGCCCCATCCCGAGATGGCGCTCGGCCTCACCTACCTGCGCGCGATCGAGCGCGCCGGCGGGATGCCGGTCGTGCTGCCTCCGCTGGCGCCGCCGGAGGTCCCGTCGCTGCTCGACCGCCTCGACGGCCTCTGCCTCTCGGGCGGCCCCGATCTCGACCCCGCCGCGTACGGCGCGCGCGAGCGCCACGCCGAGCTGGGCGAGACGGAGCCCGCGCTCGACCACTTCGAGCTCGCGATCGCGCGCGAGGCCGACCGCCGAGGCGTGCCGGTCCTCGGCGTCTGCCGCGGCTCGCAGACGCTCAACGTCGCGCGCGGCGGCACGCTGCACCAGCACGTCGACGGCCACCGCCAGGCGGAGCTCGCGTCCGTCCCGACGCACCGGGTGGAGATCGCGCTGCACTCCGCGACCGGCCGGATCATGGGCGCCACCCGGCTCGACGTGAACTCCTTCCATCACCAGGCGGTCGACGCGCTGGGCGACGGCCTGTGCGTCGCGGCGCGCGCCCACGACGGCACCGTCGAGGCGATCGAGTGCCGCGAGCATCCGTTCCTCGTCGGGGTGCAGTGGCACGCCGAGACGCTGGTCGACCACGCCGCGCACCGGGCGCTGTTCCGGGCGCTCGTGCGTGCGGCGGCCGGGTCGAGCGGTGCTCGCGGCGTCGCCCTTCGCAGGGCTGCCTAGCTTTGGAGCACGCGGGCGTGCGAGACTCCGCCCGCCATGAGCGACGGCAGCGACCTTCCCTTCGACGTCCGGGTCAACGAGGCGGACGGCTCGACGGTGGTGGCCTTCACCGGTGACCTCGACGTCGTCGCGGTCCCGCGCGCCAACCGGGCGCTCGAGGAGGCGCAGGCGGCGGGCGGCACGGTGGTGCTCGACCTCCGGCAGCTGCGGTTCATGGATTCGAGCGGGTTGCGGGTCGTGCTCGCGGCACAGCGTCGCGCCTCGGATCTCCGGGCGCGGCTGCTCGTCGCGCCGGGCGAGGCAGGCGTGCGCCGCCTGTTCGACCTGTCGGGCGTGGGGGCGCTGATCGAGCTCGTCGACGCCCCGCCCGAAGCCGCATGAGCGAGACCCTGCGGGAGACCTGGCCCGCTGAGCCGGTGGCCGTCCCGCGGGCCCGGACCGCCGTGGTGGAGCTGGCCTGCCGGGCGAAGGCGACCGCCGACGCGCTCGACGACATCCGGCTCGGGGTCTCCGAGGCGGTCACGAACGTGGTGATGCACGCCTACATCGACGAGCCGCCCGGCCCGCTGCACGTCTACGCCTGGGTCGACGGCCGCCGGCTCCACGTCGAGGTCCGCGACGAGGGCGCGGGGCTGCGGCCCCGGCCCGACAGCCCCGGCCTCGGCGTCGGCCTGCCGCTGATCGCCGCGGTCACCGAATCGCTGCACCTCTCCAACGCCGAGGGGGAGCCGAGCCGCGTGACGATGACCTTCGACCTCGACTGCCACCGGCCGGCGGTGGCCTGACGTGCGCACGCGGGCGGGCCTGCGGGGGAGCCTGACCGGCCGGCTCGTGGCGGCGGCGGTGCTCGGCGCCCTCGGCGTCGCGCTGGTGGTCGCGGTCCTGCTGCGTTCGACGGTCGACCTCTCCGACGCCCAGGAAGCGGCGAGCCGGTCGGAGGCCGCCCTGACCGAGATCGCCCGCACCGAGCGGCTGGTGGTCGACCTCGAGACGGGCCTGCGCGGCTGGATCATCACGGGCGAGGACCGCTTCCTGGCGCCCTACCGCAACGCCGCCCGGGCGTTCCCGCTCGCGCTCATCCGGCTCGAGCGGGCGGCGTCCGGCGTCCCGGCGCAGCGCCGCCGGGTCGAGGGGATCGAGGCCTCGATCATCGCGTACCAGCGCGACCACGCCCGGCCGCTGCTCGCCCAGGGCCGGCCGCCGACGCTCAGCCGGCGCGCGCGGGAGATCGCGGCCGAGGGCAAGCGCCGGCTCGACCTCCTGCGCTCCGAGCTCGGCGCCCTCTCGGCCTTCGAGCGCTCGCGGCTGGCCGGGCGCTCGGCGGAGGCCGACCGCAGCGCCCGCCGCGCGGTGACGGTCGGGATCGTCGCGCTGGTCGCCCTGCTCGCCCTGCTCGCCCTGCTCGTCTACTTCGTCGACCGGCTCGTGGTGCGCCCCGTCCGCCGCTTCGGCGTCGCGGTCGAGCACCTGCGCGAGGGCGACCTGGGCGTGCGCGTCCACCAGGCCGGCCCGGCGGAGATCGCCGACCTCGGCGGCGCGATCGACGAGCTTGCGGCGTCGCTGGACGAGAGCCGCCGCCAGGTCGAGGCGAGCAGCGCGGAGCTGCGGCGCATCGGCGAGCGCAACCTGGTGATGCTCGACAGCGTCTTCTCGCAGACGCCGGTCGGGCTCGCCTTCCTGGACGCGGAGCTCCGCTACGTCCGCGTGAACGCCGCGCTCGCCGGGATGTCGGGCAAGCCGGTCGACGCCCACATCGGGCGCTCGGTCGGGGAGGTGGTCCCCGACCTCGCCGAGCAGGTGGGCCCCGCCATGGAGCGCGTCCTGGAGACGGGCGAGCCGGTCTCCGAGCTCGAGGTCACCGGCACGACGGCCGCCGA
Organism: Solirubrobacteraceae bacterium; assembly: GCA_030447005.1. Next base: position 2,757 of record JAUJME010000103.1, read on the forward strand.
CCCCGGGACGACCCGTGCCTGGGCGGTGACCCTCTACCCCGTGCGCGAGCAGGGTCGGGTGGCGGGCATCGGCCTCGTGGTCAACGACGTCACCGAGCGCCGGCGCTATGGGACCGAGCGTGAGCGGCTGCTGCACGCCGAGCGCGATGCGCGTCACGTCGCCGAGGCGGCGCGGGCACGCGCGGCGTTCCTGGTGGACGCCGGCGGGCTGCTCGACGCCTCGCTCGAGCTCGAGGACACGGTCGAGAGCCTGGCCCGCCTCTGCGTGCCGCGCATCGCGGACTGGTGCTCGATCGATCTCGTCGAGAGCGGCGAGCTGCGCAACGCCGCCGTCGCGCACGCCGAGCCGGAGAAGATGGAGCTCGCGCGCCGCCTGCAGCTGCGATACCCCCGGGCGCCCGACGCCGAGATGGGGGCGGCCGCCGTCGTGCGCACGGGCCGGGCCGAGCACTATCCGGAGATCTCCGACGAGCTGCTCGAGTCGGGCGCCCGCGACGAGGAGCATCTGGAGCTGATGCGGGGGCTCGGCATGCGCTCGGCGATCGTCGTGCCGCTCACCGCCCGCGGCCAGGTGCTTGGGGCGATCACGCTCGTCTCCGCCGAGAGCGGCCGGCGCTTCGACCTCGACGACTTCGCGCTGGGCCAGGACCTCGGCGTCCGCGCGGGGCTCGCGCTCGACAACGCCCGGCTCTACCGCGAGCGCTCCGACGTCGCCCGGACGCTCCAGGCCAGCCTCCTGCCCGAGCGCCTGCCGCAGATCCCCGGCATGCAGATCGCGGCGCGCTACGAGCCGCTCGGCGCGTCGACCGACGTGGGCGGGGACTTCTACGACGTCTTCCAGGTCACCCAGGACCGCTGGGCGGTGGTGATCGGCGACGTCTGCGGCAAGGGCGCGGAGGCCGCCGCGCTCACCGCGCTCGCCCGCTACACGCTGCGGGCGGTGGCGCCGTCGGGGCCCGTCGACGCCCTGCGCCAGCTCAACACCGCGATCCTCCGCCAGCGCGACGACCTGCGCTTCATCACCATCGTCTACGCGGAGATCGACCTGGCCAGCGGCCATCCCCACGTGCGGCTGGCCAGCGGCGGCCACCCCCCGCCGCTGCTCGTGCACCCGATCGGGCCCGGCCAGGTCATCGACTGCAAGGGGACGCTGATCGGGATCACGCCCGACCCCGCGCTCAGCGAGTGCTCGCTCGAGATGGGATCGGGCGACACCCTCGCGCTCTACACCGACGGGGTCACGGAGAGCAGCCATGCCGAGCCGCTCGAGCCCGACGCCCTGCTCGAGACGATCGCCGGCGACCGCTCCGCTGAAGCGGTGGCCGACCACCTCCAGCGCCTCGCCCGCACGAAGGAGCGGCTGGCGCGCGACGACGTGGCCATCCTCGCGCTCCAGGCCGATTGAGCTACCTCGCCTCCGACGCGGGTCACCTCGCCGGCGTCGCCGGCGACCGGATCGGCCAGTGGGCGCGGTGGGGGCACATCCGGGCGTCGGTGTCGGCGGGCGAGCCGCACGTCTACGCGTTCGACGACGTCGCCGAGGCGATCGCCGTCCACGTCGTGCTCGAGCGCGGGATCGGCCTGCCGGCCATCCGCCGCGCGGTCGACGCCCTCGGCGGGCCGGACGGCTGGCCGCTCTCGCGCGGCGCCCTGCACGTCGTCCACGGGCGCCTGGCGGTGGAGCGCGGGGACGTGCTCGTCGACCTCGAGTCCGGCGGCGAGCAGGAGGTGCTGCCGCTCGACGGGCGCGTCGACGCGCTGGGGATCCTGCGCGGCGGCGGTTGGCCGTCGCGCGCGCTCGGGCTGCGGGCGGTCGAGGTCGACCCGGAGCGTGTCGGCGGCGAGCCGGTGCTGCGGGTCCGGCGGATCGCCGTGCGCGATGCCGTCGCGCTCGCCGACCCGGCCGAGCACGGGCTCGACGCGGGCGTGATCGAGGAGGCCGCGCGGTGGCTGGCGCACGCCTGATCGTCCTCGACGACGGGCTTGCGCCCGCGCTGGCCGGCGAGCTCTCGCGCCGCGGCCGGCCCGCGGTCACGGTGGGAGCGCTCGGGCTCGCGGGCGCCTCGGACGGCGAGGTCCTCGCCGCGGTCGCCGCACGCGGGGGCGTGCTCGTCGCGCTCCATCCGCCCGGGGTTCGAACCCCGCCGGCGCCCGTCGCGCTGCTGCGGCCGCGCGGGGACGCCGAGCGGCGCGACGCCGTGCACCGCCACGCCGCGGCGATCGCGGCGCAGCGCCGCGGGGTGCGGCGCTACGGGTGAGATAGCGTCAGCCGCGTGACCGGCCGAGCCGCCATCAGCCTCCGCGGCGTCGTCAAGCGCTACGGCCCGATCACCGCCGTCGGCGGGCTCGACCTCGAGGTGGGAGAGGGTACGTGCGTCGGCCTGCTCGGCCCCAACGGCGCGGGCAAGTCGACGACGATGAGGATGCTCACGGCGCAGGCGATCGCCGACGAGGGCGAGATCACGGTCCTCGGCCACGTCCTGCCGGGGGACTCCAAGGCGGCGCGGGCGAAGTGCGGCGTGGTGCCCCAGCTCGACAACCTCGACACCACGCTGACCGTCGAGCAGAACCTGCGCGTCTTCACCCACCTCTACCGGATCCCGCGTCCGGGGCGGCGGGCGGCGATCGAGCGCGCGCTTGCGCTGGCGAACCTCGCCGACCGCCGCGACACCCGCGCCGACAAGCTCTCGGGCGGCATGCGCCGGCGGCTGCTGATCGCCCGCGCGCTCGTGCACCAGCCGCGGCTCGTCCTGCTCGACGAGCCGACCGTCGGCCTCGACCCGCAGGTCCGCCAGGAGCTGTGGGCGCTCATCGACGCGCTGCGCTCGGAGGGCGTCTCCATCCTCATGTCGACGCACTACATCGAGGAGGCCGAGCGCCTCGCCGACACGGTGACGATCATGGCCGAGGGGCGCGCCGTCGCCTCGGGCCGGCCGGCCGCCCTGGTGGCGCAGCACGCGGGGCGCGAGGTGGTCGAGGTCTACGGACCGCCGCCGCGGCTCGCGGAGGTCGAGCGCGAGGCGCTGGCCGCCGGGCTGCGCTCGCGCCGGACGGGGACGAGCGTCGCGGTGCTCGGGACGGAGGGCGCCAACGGCGCCGCGCCCGAGGGCCACCGCCGCGAGGCGACGCTCGAGGACGTCTTCGTCCTGCTCACGGGGGAACAGGTGCAATGAGGACTCGTTCGGCTCGAAGCAGCCGGTCGAAGCGCCTCGCGCGCGCGGAGCCTGAGGCGTGAGGTCGCGCGCGAGCCTCGGCCGCCTCGAGCGCCCGGCGCTGGCCGGCGTA
>JAUJME010000104.1 GCA_030447005.1 Solirubrobacteraceae bacterium
TCGATCTGGAGGTGGCGGCGATGAAGGCCGCCGCCTTCGCGTTCTCCACCCGCGGGCGCTACGAGCGTGCCCAGCGGCTCGCGCGCCGCGGTCGGGGGCTCGCGCGCGGGCCGCTGCCGCCGCCGTTCTCGGGCTGGACGACGTCCCGCGAGCTGCCCCGCGTGCCCGACCGGAGCTTCCGCGAGTGGTGGCGTGAGCGCAGCGCGTGAGACGGTGCTCGGGCGGGTGCGCGCCGCGCTCGCCGACGTGCCGGCGGACGAGTCGCCCGAGGCGGTGCCGGTTGCGCGCGACTACGCCCGCTCGCTGGGTCTCCCTCCGGCGGCGCTGCTCGACGCGTTCGCCGAGCGGGTCGCCGAGTACCGCGCCGTCGTGCACCGCACGGCCGAGGCCGAGCTGGCCGGTGCGCTCGCGCAGGCGTGTGGGCGCCACGAGGCGCGCCGCCTGGCCCTCGCGCCAGGCCTCCCCGCTGCGTGGCGGCCGGCGGGCGTCGAGCTGCTCGACGGCGACGGCCTCGACCACGCCGCCCTCGACGCCGTCGACGGGGCGCTGACCGGGTGCGCGGGGGCGATCGCGCTGACCGGGACGATCGCGCTCGACGGCGGCGGGCGATCGGGGCGCCGCGCGCTGACGCTGCTGCCCGACCTCCACCTCTGCGTGGTGGAGGCGGCGCAGGTGGTGGGAACGATCGCCGAGCTCCTCGAGCGGCTCGGCTCCGAGCGGCCGCTGACGCTGGTCTCCGGCCCGTCGGCCACCTCCGACATCGAGCTCTCCCGGGTGGAGGGCGTGCACGGTCCGCGCCGGCTCGAGGTCTTCCTCGTCGGCTAGCGCCGCCCCAGCGCCGCGTAGTGCACCGTGAACGCCCGCTCGACGGCGCGCGGGGCCACCCGCCAGGCGGCGCGGCGGACGCCCGCCTTGAGCGCCGCGCGGGCGCGGGCGGCGCGGTCCTGCGCGAAGAACGCGTGGTGGGCGTAGGGGAGGGGATCCGACAGCTCGGCCCGCAGGGCCAGGCCCGCGCCCGCGAGGAGGACGTGGACGCCGGTCCGGTCGAAGGCCTGGATGTGGCCGATCCGCTCGGCCTCGGCGCGCTTGGCGGGGCGGCGGGCCGAGCGGTTGGCCTCGAGGGGCACCTCGACGAGCACCCACTCCGCGACGCGCGCCGCCTCGGCGAGCAGGGCGGCGGGCTCGGGGACGTGCTCGAGGACGTGGGAGAGGATCGCCAGGTCGTAGGCGCCGTCGGGCGCGGGCACCCGGGCGCCGTCGAAGGGCTCGACCCGGCGCGCCCTCGGGATGTCGCGGGCGCGGGCGAGCTCCGCGGCGGGCGCGGAGAGCTCGAAGCCGTCGAGCGCGCGGCCGAGCGCGCGGGCCGAGAGCTCGGCGAGCAGCGCGCCGTCGCCGCATCCGATCTCCACCACGTCGCGCGGCGCGAAGCCCGCGCGGGCGCACAGCGCGACCGCGTGGTCGGCCTTGCCGCGGGCGCCGAGCGCGCGCCAGCGCCCGAGCTTCTCGGCGCGGGCGGGATCGGGCTCGGTGTAGCCCTCGGCGTAGAAGCCGGCCAGCTCCTGATTGGCCGCCGACGGGACGCTGGGCGGGCGGGTCATGCGCCACAGTGTGGCGACCGAGCATGCGCCTCCGCCGTCCCCGCCTGCACCAGCGCGCCATCGATCCGCCCGGCGCCGCGCGCGGGACGGTGCTGCTCGTGCGCGGCGGCGGGTGGTCGGGCTCCGATCCCGGCCGGGTCGACGACCTGCTGGGCCGCTACGGCCCCGCGCTGGCCGCGTGGGGGCGCCGCGCGGTGGCGATCGACCTCCCGCCGGAGCGGGCCGGGCTCGAGACCCTGCTCGCGGCCCTCGACCGCGAGGGCGCGACCGCGCTGTGGGGCGAGTCCTCCGGCGGCCACCTGGCGCTCGTGGCGGCGGCGCGGCGGCCGGCGGTCCGGGCGGTGATCGCGGACTCCGCCCCGCTCGACTTCGGCGCGGCCGCGGCGGCCGGCCGCGACGCCGGCCAGGGCGAGTGGCGGCGATGGGGGGAGCGCGGGCTCGAGCTCTTCGGCGACGAGCTCGACGCGTGGACGCCGGTGGCGCTGGCGCCGTCGATCGCCGCGGCGGTCTCGCTCGTGCGCACTCAAGACGACCCGGTGATCCCGCCCGCGCAGGCGGATCTCTACCGGGCGGCGAACCCCGCCGCCCGGCTCCTCTCCCTCCCGCCCGGCCCGCGCCGGGGCGTGCACGGCTCCATGCCCGCCGACGGCCTCGAGCGCACGATCGCCTTCGCGCTCGAGGGGCTCGCCGGCGCCGAAGCCGGCGCCTAGGGCACCTCGACCTGGCGGCTCGCCACGGTCCCGCCCGTGGCCGGGTCGCGCCACACCGCGCGCCAGATCCCCGAACGCTCCGAGGGGCGCTGCGCCTCGAAGAAGCCGAGGGCGCTCGTGACCCGGACGGGCTCGCCGACCGTGCGGAACTCGCCGTCGCCCGGCCCGCGGAACTGCAGCGCCACCTCCGACGACGTGCCGTTGGGCAGGAAGCGCAGCTGGCCCCAGATCGCCACCGAGTCGCCGGTCGGGGTGACCACCAGCGGCAGCGCGTAGGCGGTCAGCGCCGGCTTGGGCGTGCCGTCGGCGGTGAACAGCCCGGACTGGTAGGTGAACCAGTAGCGCTTGGTGCCGCGCCGGGCGCCGCGCACGGGAGCGCCGTCCTTGAGCAGGAACTGCGTCTGGCCGATCACCCGCGGCTCCTGGAAGGCCAGGAAGTCGCCCTCGTTGATGTAGTCCGCCTGGCGCTCGAGCGGGATGCCGCTGAACGGGTCGGGCGGGTCGGTCTCATAGCCGAACTCGGTGAGCATCGTGTTCAGCCCGGAGCTGATCCGCTTGGTCCTCGCGGCCATCTGGTCGAGCAGCGAGGGGAGGTCGGCGATGTTGGCCATCGTGATGGAGTCGCGCGCCGCGTCCTGCTGGGAGGGCGGCAGCTCCTTGGTGTACGGGTGGTGCGCCCAGGCGGTGGTCCGGAAGCGGCCGATCCGGCTGAGGGTCGAGCACCGGCGGGCCTTCGCCGCGCGGCCCGTGTAGCGGCGGCCGTTCGAGCGCAGGCAGAACAGCTCGCGGATGAACTGCTTGGGCCGGATGGGCGACTTGGCGGTGACGCCGTTGGAGCCGAGCGGGGCGGTCTCGCCGATCAGCACGACGTCGTCCTCGTGGCCCGAGGCGTCGAGCCCCCGCCGGCCGGAGTGCCAGAGGTCGCGGTACATGACCGGGCTCCACGGGACGCGCTGGCCGTTGCGCCGCTGGTACTGCGGGGTGAGCCAGCCGCCCTGGTTGGGCTCGTTGTAGATGGACCAGAAGGCGACCCGCGGAAGCTCGGACCGGGTGTCGTTCTCGTCGCGGTAGGTCCCCGAGTAGCGGATGCCGACCGCCTTGACGAACTTGGCGAACTCGCGCGCGTTGGGCTTCCAGGTCCGCTGGTTCTCCCGCTCCGCGCGGGGCGCCTTGCCGTGCGCCCACGGCGGGCCGGGGCCGGTCACGTTGAAGTAGACCCCCATCTTGACGCGCTCCGCTTCGCGGACGAGGCGGTCGTAGCGGTCCCAGTTGCCGGCCGGGTAGGTGCTCGGGTCGTCGCCGCGGAAGCGGCGGCGCGACGCCTTCGTCCTGCGCGTGTTCTCCGCGGCCACCGACCACAGGACGCTGACGCGGGCGTAGTCGACGCCCAGGCCCTTCATCCGCTCGAGCGTCAGCCGGCGGGTGGCGTCGCTGCGGTAGAGCAGCTCGTCGTCGTCGACCATGATCGAGATCTGGCTCGGGTTCGCCTGGGCGGGCGCCGTCGCGGCGGCCGCGGCGAGGAGGGCGAGGAGGAGAACCAGCAGCGTTCGGCGGAGGGGCATGCGCGGGGCCTTCTGGGCAGGGAGCGGGCAGTTCGAGGGCGGCCGCGACGGGCCGCCCCCTCGGAACCCGACGGTAGCGAGGAAGTTGTGCGCGCGCGCTGCTCTAGCTGCCGCGCAGGCCGGCGAGCGACTCCTCGAGCGCGACCGCGCCCGACACGGTGATCGCCGTGTCGGTGGCGCCCGACTCGCCCGCGCGCAGGCCCACGCGGGTCGCGGCCGCCCACCCGGCGCCCAGCGCCTCGCGGACGATCGCGCCGCCGAGGACCGCCTCCTCGATCCACTCGCGGTACTCCGGCTGCGCCGCCCACAGGTGCGCGAGCGGCCAGGGCGCCGGCGGCGGGGCGGCCCGGAGGGCGGCGCGGAGCCGCCGCACGGGTCGCGGGACGCCGGCCCGCTGGCGCGGCGGCGCAGGCGGGAGCGGCAGGCCGCCGGCGTGGCGGCGCAGGAACGCGCGGTGAAAGCCGTCGGAGACCCGCGCGCGGGCCGGGAGGGAGACGAGCGCGGCGGCCACCGCCGGGTGGGTGAAGGCGTGGACGGGGACGGCGGCCAGGCGCGGGAGCGTGCCGCGCCCCCACCGCGTCATCCGCTGCTCGGCGTAGAGGACGTCGAGGGCCCGCCAGCCTCGCGCGCCGTGGCCCGCCGCCTCGGCGATCCAGGCGGCGGCGCGGCCGCGCACCGCGGCGCGGGCGGCCTCGTGCGCCGCGGCGATCCGCGCGTCGGGGCGGAAGGCGCGCTCGAGCTGGCGCTGCGACGGCTCGGCGTGGTTGGCGGCCTGCCAGCGCCAGTAGAACGCCCGCGCGGTCTCGCCGCCGGCGCCGGTCAGGAGCGCCGGGGCGCCCCGCGGCGCCGGCACGGCGCCGAAGCCCGACGTCAGCCCCATGCCCTCCGTCCAGCGGGCCTCCGCGCGGGCGCGCTCGAGCGCGGTGCCGGGCGCGGCCTCCACGAGGGGGAGCGCCTCGTGGGCCAGCCCGAGCCGGGCCGCCGCCTCGGCACCGCCCGCCACGTCGGCGGGATCGAGGCCCCAGGTGAACGCGCGCGGCGGCCGCCCGATCCGCTCCATCGCGGCGGCGACCACCAGCGAGTCCAGGCCGGCGGTCAGCCCGAGCGCGGCGCCGGCGGGCGCGCGCGCCGCGAGCGACGGGAGCAGCGCCGCCTCGGCCGCCGCTCCCGCCTCCTCCTCGGGCACCGTCGCCCAGCGATCGCGCGCGGGCCAGTAGGAGCGCCGGCGCGCGCCGTGCGCGCCGACCTCGGCGACGGTCGCGGGCGCGACCGCCCGCACGCCGCGCAGCAGCGTGTCCGTCCCGCCCACGAAGCCGAGCGCCGCGAGCTCGGGCAGCCGGCGCGGGTCGAGCTCGGCCCGGCCGTCGGCGAGCCAGGCGCAGGCGACGGCGTGAGTGGCCAGCGCGCCGCCGGCGGCGTAGAGCGCGGTCGGCGGCCCCGGCCCGCCGGCCACCCGCACCCCCTCGCGCCCGCGCGCGAACAGGGCGGCGAAGGGCGGCAGCCCGCGGAGCGCGCCGTCGCCCGCCGCCGCCAGGCGCGCCCCGTCGGCCAGCGCGGCGGGAGGCGGCTCGCCCCACCACGCGAGCCCCGCCTCCCGCCACGACCGCTCCAGGCGCGCCGCCTCGGCCTCGGTGAACGCGACCCACCCGACGGCCGCTCCCGCGCCCGCCGCGTGGCACGCCGAGCGCTCCGGCGTCGCGCCGAGCGGCGCGTAGTAGCCGGCGAGCGCCTCCAGGCGCGCCGCCGCGAGCGCCGCGGCCGGCCCGCCGACCGCGAACAGGCAGGCGAGCACGCCGCGGCGCCGCCGCTCAGCTCACGCGACCGCGCTGTGGCGCTCGGCGACCCGGTCCCAGTCGATCGTGTTGAACCACGCCTCGAGGTAGTCCGGGCGGCGGTTCTGGTACTTGAGGTAGTACGCGTGCTCCCAGACGTCGACGCCCAGCAGCGGCGTCTGGCCCTGGGAGATCGGGTTGTCCTGGTTGAGCGTCGAGACGACCGCGAGACCCGAGCCGTCGTGCACGAGCCACGCCCAGCCCGAGCCGAAGCGCGCGATGCCGGTCTCCTTGACCTTCGTCCTGAAGTCGGCGAA
>JAUJME010000012.1:0-14463 GCA_030447005.1 Solirubrobacteraceae bacterium
GCCGCGTGCGCCGCTGGCTGCGCCAGACCTCGAGCGTGGCGCTGCAGCGCGCGACGGGCTCGCAGGTCCCGTACGTCGACGGCGTCCGTGCGTGCAACCGCGAGGTGCTCTCCGTCTGGCTCTCCCACCCCGACCGCGACCGCCTGCTGCAGGGTTTCCCCGGCATCACCGGCTACGCCTACGACACCTTCTCGGCCGGCGGCGAACGTCCGCACGCCGCCCACCACGCGCGCTGGCGGCTCGCCGCGATGATGGCGGCCAGCGCGACCCCGCTGCGATGGGCGTCCGCCTTCGGCCTGGCGGGGGCGGTGCTCAACCTCTTGTACTCGCTCTACGTCGTGGTCATCAACGTCGTCCGCGGGGAGACCGTGGAGGGCTGGACGTCGCTCTCGCTCCAGCTCGCCGGCATGTTCCTGCTGTTCTCGATCATCCTCGCGCTGCTGGCCGAGTACCTGTTCCAGCTCATCAAGCGGGGCCGCGAGCGGGCGCTGTACCGGGTGCGCGAGGAGGCCACGAGCCCCTCGGTCGAGATGCGCGAGCGCCTGAACCTCGAAGACGCCGCCGGCAACCGGCTCGGCTGAGTGACCTCCCAGGCGGCTCTGTTCGCGTTCGTCGCGCTGCTCGGCGGGGCGGTACAGCTGGCGGCGCTCGCGCTGCTCGTCGCGCTGGGGATCCCCGAGCTGCCAGCCTTCCCGCTCGCCTGGCTAATCGCCTGGTCGCACAACTTCGCGTGGCACCGGGGGCTCGTGTTCCGGGGCGGTACCCGCAGCGCCGGCGCCCAGGGCGTCCGCAGCCTCGTGGCGGCGGTCGCCGGCCTGGTCGTCCAGACGGGCCTGTTCACCGCCCTCTCCCCTCTCCTGCCCCTGCTGGTCGCGGGCGCGATCGCGGCGGCCTGCTCGCTGCCCACCAGCTTCCTGCTGTCGCGCCTGTGGGCCTTCGACCAAACGCGGCCGGCCTGATGGCGGAGCGCGCGCTGGTCGGCCACACCGGGTTCGTCGGCGGCCTGCTCGAGCGGGCACAGCCCTTCGACGGCCATTTCAACTCGCGGAACGTCGAGGAGCTGCCCGAGCGGGCGTGGGACGAGGTCGTGTGCGCGGCGATGCCCGCCGAGAAGTGGCGGGCCAACCGGCAGCCCGCCGGCGACGCCGCCGCCCTCGAGCGCCTCTGGCACGCGCTCGACGCGACTTCGGCCGGCCGCGTGGTGCTGATCTCGACGGTCGACGTCTTCGACCCGCCAGTCGGCCACGACGAGACGGCGCCGCCGAGCGCCGGGCACGCGTACGGCGCCAACCGGGCGGAGCTCGAGCGACGGGTCCTCGAGCGCTTCGAGGAGGTGGCGGTCGTGCGGCTGCCCTCGCTCTACGGCCCCGGGCTCAAGAAGAACGCGCTCTACGACATGCTCCAGGCGCGGCCGTGCCCGACGGGGCCGGCGGCGCGCTTCCAGTGGTATGACCTCGAGCGGCTCCCGGGCGATCTTGCGACGGTGCAGCGCGAGCGGATCGGGCTCGCCCAGCTCGTAGCGGAGCCGGTGAGCATGGGGGCGATCGCCGAGCGGTGCTTCCCCGACGCGGAGATCGGCGAAGGGCCGGCGCCCGTGTACGACCTGCGGACGCTCCACGCCGACGCCTTCGGCGGGCGCGGGGCCTACGTCGAGGACGCCGACGCGTCGCTGGCCGGGATCGAGCGGTTCGTGGCGCGCGTGCGCGCCGGGGAGGTCGCGTGCGCCTCGCCATCTCGCTGATCGGCTGGGGACCCGACCAGGACGCCGACGCGCCCGCGCGGCTGGCGGCGGCCGGCGTCGAGGGCATCGAGGTCGCTCCGACGCGACTCTGGGGGTCGTGGCCGGCCGCCACGCCGGATGCCGCGCGCCGCTACCGCGACGACCTCGAGGCCCTGGGCCTGGCCTGCCCGGCGATGCAGTCGCTCTTCTTCGGCGTGGACGGCGCGATGCTCACCGGCGACGCCGTCGGCCGCCGCATCGCGGGCGACCACCTCGCGCGGGTGGCCGAGCTGGCCGGCGCGCTCGGCGCGCGGGTGGCCGTCCTCGGCTCGCCGGGCAACCGCCGCCGCGGCGAGCTCTCCCACGCCGAGGCGTCGCGCCGGATGCGCGAGGCGCTCGTGCCCGCGGCGGAGGCCTTCGCGGGCCACGGCGCCGCCATCGGCATCGAGCACAACCCGCCGGAGTACAACTGCGACTTCCTCACGACCTACGAGGAGGTCCGCGCCTTCGTGGCCGACGCGGACCACCCCGGAATCGCCGCCCACCTCGACGCCGGCGGTCTGCGGCTCGTCCACGAGGAGCCCGATCTCGACGGACCACCGCCCGCTCACTTCCACCTGTCGGCGCCGGGCCTCGAGCCGTTCGACGGGGAGCCGCGCGAGTGGCACGTGGCGCTGGGCCGCCGGCTCGCGGCGGCCGGCTACACCGGCTGGGCGTCGATCGAGCAGCGCGCCTCCGCCGACGGGCTGGCCACCGCCGAGCGCGCCGTCGTCGCCGCGCGCGCGGTCCTGGGGGCCGCCGGTGACTGAGATCCGCGGCGTCCCGGGCGTGCCGGACTACGACGTCGCCGAGCGCGCCGGCCGGCGGGGCGACGCGCTGGTCGTCGTGCCCGTCCTCGACGAGGGCGACCGCATCCGGCGCCAGCTCGGCCGGATGGGCCGGCTCGGGCTGGACGCCCACCGCGCGGACCTCGCCATCGCCGACGGCGGCTCCACCGACGGGTCCCTCGACGAGGCGAGCCTGGCGGCCGGCGGCGTGCGGGCCGTGCTGACCAAGCGGGGACCGGGAGCGCTGAGCGCCCAGCTGCGCATGGCCATCCACTGGGCGATGGAGGAGGGCTACGAGCACCTCATCACCATCGACGGCAACGGCAAGGACGGCGTGGACGGGGTGCTGCGCGTCCTCGAGGCGTTGCGGGCGGGGCACGACTACGTGCAGGGCTCGCGCTACGTCCCGGGCGGCGTGGCGATCAACACGCCGGCGTCGCGGCACTGGGCGGTCAAGCTCGTGCACGCCCCGCTGCTCTCCCTCGGCGCGCGCCGTCGCTTCACCGACACGACGAACGGCCTGCGCGGCTGGAGCGTGCGCGCCCTCGCCGACCCGCGCGTCGCACCCCTGCGCGACGTCTTCACGGCCTACGACCTCCACTACTACCTGACGGTCCGCATCCCGCGCCTCGGCTATCCGGCCTGCGAGGTGCCGGTGACGCGTGCCTATCCGCCCGAGGGTCAGATCCCCACGAAGATCCGCGGTGCCGGCGCGAAGCTCGGCATCCTCGGCGACGCCGGCCGCGCGGTAGCGGGCCGCTTCGACCCGGACTAGGGCGGCGCCGGCAGCGTCGTGCCGGCGACGATCCCCTCGTAGAACGCCTCCAGCTCGTCGATCCGGCGCTCCCACGCGTAGTCGGCGGCGGTCTCGATCCCGGCGCGGCCGAGGCGCTCGCGCAGCGCGGGGTCGTCGAGCAGGCGGCGGATCGCCCCGCTGACCGACTCCACCGTCTGCTCGGGCATCAGGCAGTTGCCGCCGTCGGCGCAGAAGTCGCGGTTGCCGTGCGCGTCGGTGCAGACGACGGCGGCGCCCGTCGCCATCGCCTCGAGCGGCGGCAGGCAGAACCCCTCGTGGGTGGACGTCTGCAGGAAGACGGTGCACTCGTTGAACAAGGCGTTGACGCCGCCGTCGGATGGCTTCTCGACGTAGCGGGCGTTGCCCTCCGGCGTGACCTCGGGCTCCGTGCCGAACAGGGTGAGCTCCGGCCCGGCCGGGCCGAGTGCCCGCCAGGCGTCCACCGTGAGCGGGAAGTTCTTGAGCGGGTTCGAGCGCCCGAGCCCGAGCAGCATGTCCTCGCGGCGCCGCACCCCCTCCAGCGGCCGGAAGGTCTCGAGGTCGATCCCCGGCGGCACGAGCGTCGAGCCGAGGCCCAGCTCGCGCAGCCCGCCGGCGTTGTAGCCGGAGATCGTCATGTAGCGGAACTCCTGGCGATAGGAGGCGACGACCTGCTGGCGCATGCTCTCGTCGCCGGGGTAGTACGACGTCTCGACGTCCTGGACGAAGAAGACGGGGATCCCGTGGCGGACCGAGGCTCGCCAGACCTTGTGGCCCGTGTTCCACCAGGTCGCCACCTTGATCGCGCGCACGTCCTCGAGCGCCGCCTGGAGATCCGAGTACTCCTCGAACGTGTGGACCGGCCCGTCGAGCTCGAACCAGTCCGGCCGCCCCCCGAGCGAGTAGAGCTGTGCGTCGTGGCCGCGCTCGCGCAGCCGGTTGATGTGCTCGAAGATGTCGCGGTGGCCGCCGCCGACGCCGGTGTCCTCGGTCACGTAGACGATGCGCAGGCCGCCCTCCGGCGTTCGGACGTCGCGCTCGTCGAACCACGGCTTCCAGCGCTGCCAGAAGAGCCGCTGCGACGCGAGCTCGCGCTCGCCCGGCTCGACCGGGCGCGTCTGGGACTCGAGGTGCTCGAGCGTCGCGCGCGGGGCGTAGACCGTCTCCCACCCCGCCTCCCAGGCGCGCAGGCAGAGGTCCATGTCCTCGAACGCCATGCCGTAGGCCTCGTCGAAGACCCCGATCTCGTCGAGCATGTCGCGGCGCAGGTACATGCAGGCGCCCGTGGTGCCGAGCACGGGCAGCGGGATGTTGGCCGGCGGATGCGCGGAGTCCTTGAAGCGGTAGCGGTGGTCGAACCACTCGGGCGCCTCGAGGTTGCGGTAGGAGCCGGCCGACTGGATGCGCTCGTCGGGATAGACGAGCTTCGGCCCGGCGATGCCGACCCGGCGGCCGGTGTAGGCGGCGTGCTGCAGGCGCGGCAGCCACGCGTGGCGGGCGATCACGTCGGAGTTGAGGACGATGACGTCGCGGTCGGCGGGGACCCGGGCGACCCCGGCGTTGACCGCCCCGGCGAACCCGCGGTTGTCCTCGAGGACGACGATCTCGGCGCCCTCGTAGGCGCGCAGCCGCGCGGCGTGCGCCGGGTCGGGCGAGCCGTCGTCGACGATCACCACGTCGAGCCGCCCCCGCCGGGTGGTGCGCCGCAGGCTCTCGGCGGCCTGGATGGCCAGGGCCGGGTCGCCGTAGGACGGGATCACCGCGGTGGCCGGGCGCCAGTTGCGCCGGTACCAGCGGCGCGCGAGCGCCTCGAGGCTCCCGTACCGCGACCCGTAGCCCAGCCGCGCGCCGATCGGCGTCGGGCGCAGCGGGAAGGTCACGATCCGCAGCGCGAGCTCGCGGGGGCCGTGGTGCTCGAGCGTGAGCCGCCCGCGGCGGACGAGGTCGGCCAGCTTGCCCTTGGAGGGAGGGTGCGGGGGTCTGCTCACGGCTGCCGGCGTGGACGGGCCAGGCTGCCGACGGTCAAGCCGAGCAGCGCGCCGGCGGCGACGTCGGACGGATAGTGCACCCCCAGGTACACCCGCGAGAACCCCATGCCGACCGCCGCCGCGTACAGCGCCCGGTTGCCGAGCAGCGGCGAGAACGCGCGCGCGGCGGCGAACGAGGACGCGGCGTGCGCGCTCGGGAAGCTCAGGGTGCTGGGGGTCTTGGCCAGCGCGGGCAGCGCCTCGATGATCGGCCGCTGCCGGCGGACGACGCGCTTGACCGCGACGTTGACCGCGTGCGCGCCGGCGACCGCGACCGTCGCGCCCGCCCAGCGAGGCCGGCGTCCACGATCGACCGCGAAGCCCAGCGCGCCGCCGGCGAGCCAGGCGGCGGCGTGCTCGCCGGCCAGCGAGGTGGCCTGGGCGGCGCGGATCGCGCCGGGATGCCTCGCCGAGGCCCGGACGGTGCGGTAGAGGGCGAGATCCCCTGCGGCCAGCCGGGCCTGCAGCGCCACGCTCATCCTCCCACCAGCCGCTTGACGCGCTTGAGCGCCTGCACGGCGCCCGGCGGGAGCGAGCCCTTCAGCGTGGCGAGCTCCCACTCGAGCCGCTTGAGCCGGACCCCCGCCTCGGCCACCGGGCGCAGCCGCGCGGGCGCCGGGAGCATCTCGCTCATCGCGAGCGTCGCGAACCCGCAGGAGACATCGACGCGGAAGACCGTGGCGGTCGTGTCGGGGACGAGGTCGAGGAGGAGAACGGGATCGGGGCGGTTGACCACGACGACGCCCGGGTTGAGGATGAAGCAGTTGACCCGCCGCAGGCGGAGGAAGTCCTCGGGCGAGTCGAGGCGGATGACGATCGGCTCGTCGGCACCCTGGACATGGCAGCGGACCTCGAGGTAGTCCATCCGCACCACCGCCGGGTGCGTCGTCGGGCGGATCTCGATCTCCCGGATCGCGGGCGCCATCAGCGTGGCGCGCACGAAGGACAGCCCGAAGCGGTTGCGCTTCGGCACGACCGACAGCCGCTGGTCGCCGGGCACACGGGTGCCCTGCGAGACGGCGATCCGGAACGGCCCGGTGTCGGCCTCGCCCGACAGCGCCTCCCAGGGGATCGTCCCTGCGGCGGCGAGCGTCATCAGCTCGCCCCAGGTCGCGTCGACCTGCGAGGCGAGCCCGAAGGGCCAGTAGAGCTCCTGCATCGGCAGGCGTCGCAGGGCGTCGGGGTCGAGGTGGCGCATCCGCCCGACGAGCTCCGGGGAGACGACGTGCTCGACCGCCGCCGAGCCCTGGTTCTCGTCGTGCATCCAGGCGCCGAAGACCGCGGCCTCGAGCTCCGTCGGCGCCACGACGGCGCGCGCGAGCATGGGGCGGATGACGTCGGCCTCGCCGGCCAGGCCGCTGAGCCGGCCGGGCAGCGCCTGCCGGTAGCGCGCCCACTCGGCCTGGAAGGCGCGCACGCCGTCGCGGACCGCCTCGGACTCCGCGTTCTGGACCGGGCTGCGGGTCGCCGGCGCGAGCACCGGCTCGAGATCGTCCGACAGCGCGCGCTGGGAGCCATGGTCGGGCATGCACACCTGCTCGAGGATCTCGGGCGAGCGGACGACGGCGTCGACCACCTCCTTCGGCACGCCGTACTCGCCGAGGTAGCCGCGCACGTGCGTGCCGTCGAAGACGTGGCGGGCGGCGCCGCGGTGCAGGACGAGGTAGAGCCCCGAGATGTCGATCTCGAGACCGCCCTGCGCCAGCGCCTTGGCCAGCAGCCCCTGCGCGCTCGCCGCCCAGCCGAGGTCGACGACCGTCATGCGGCCGCCGCCGCCGAGCAGCCGCTCGACGTAGCGCACGACGCGCTCGCGGCTGATCCGGGCCTGGTCGACGATCGTCGCCCGGACCGCATCGTCCTCCGCCAGCGCGTCGAGGAGATGGTCGCGCGTCTCCGGGTCGTCGAGCCGCGTCCGCGCATGGGAGGCGAACCGCGGCAACTGGTGCAGCTGCACGCCGAGTGAGGTGAGGAAGCCCTCGACGGTCGGCGTGCGGCGGCGGACGAGCAGCGGCCCGAGCTCCTCGCGCTCGCCGGTGGAGATGGTCGCGCGGGCGAGCACCTCGCGGTTGAGCCACAGCGGCGACGTGCGGACCTCCGTCCCGAGGTACTCCCCGGCCCGGTCGATGAGGTCGCCGAGGAAGGCGCCCTCGCGCATGAAGCAGTGCAGGTGCGTGGCGCCCAGGTCGGCGGCGTGGTGCTGCGCCCATTCGGCGAAACCGGTGAACACCGGCCCGAGCGCCAGCGCCCCGTGGTCCCAGAACGGGCGCAGTGCCGACGGCAGCTCGGCGCCGGAGCGGCGGGCGGCGACCTTCCCCCTCAGGGCGCTGAGCTCCACCTGCGCCCGCACCTCGCCCTCCGGCGCCGGCTCGCGCGCCGGCCGGGCGCCCTGCAGGCGGATCTCGGCCTCGAGCATCTGGACGAGCTGCGCCGGGCGACGCTCGAACAGGTGGCACTCGATGCCGAGCTGCTCGGGGTAGTGGACGTCGGCCTCCGGGTTGTCGCCGAAATGCACGACGGCCTCCGCCCGCACGTCCATCTCGGAGACCGCGATGCCGAACAGCCCGCCGCTCTTGCCGAGCCGGTGGTCGGAGGAGGCGAAGATGGCGTCGAAGGGCACGTCGGCGAGGACGGGCTGGTCGAGCAGGCGGCGCAGATGGGGCTCCGTGAAGTAGGTGTCCGACACCGCGATGATCCGCTTGCCCGCCTCGGCGGCGGCGACCAGCAGAGCCGCGACGTCGAGGTCGGGGACGATCAGCTCGCGCTCGACCTCGAGCTCGGCCTCGATCGCGCGCGCCGCGTCGTGACCGCCGAACACCCACGCCGGCAGGAGCGCGTAGATCTCGCCGAGCGGCAGCTCGGCCTGCCCTGCCTCGCGCATCCGCCGTAGCCTGGCCTCCGTCTCTGCCTCGCGGCGCAGCGCGGCAAATCCGGCGGGCGACAGCCCTTCGGCGAGGCGGCCGGTCGCGCGCAGGCGCTCGCCGATGAGGTCGAACGCGTCGGCCGGCTCGGCGACCTGGCGCCAGACGAGCGTGTCGAAGATGTCGGTCGAGACGACCTTGACGTCCGGGCGGGCGATCGCCTCCCACACGTGTCTCAGCCGGGCGTCGGCGGGCGCGGGCGAGCCGGGCGGCGGTTCCGTGACGGCGCTCGTGGTCGTTCGGGGCTGCGTCGGCATGGGGGAGGCACCCGGCGGCCGACGGGGCCGGCCGCGAGGCGGACACAGACTATGAGATGGCCCAGGGGCGGCCGATACCATCAACGGCCCCTTGCGCCTGGACGCCCCGCTCACCGACCCGCCCGTGGAGCCTGGGCCCGTCACCTCCTCTCCGGCCGAGGCCGAGCCCGAGGCCGCCCCGGGACCGCGCGCCCGGCGGCTGAACCGCGCCGCCGCCCTGCGGGTCGCGCTCGTCGTCGCCGTCGCAGCGTCGCTCGTCTTCGCGATCTCGACCCAGTGGTCGCAGCTGCCCGACATCGAGTGGCAGTTCCGGCCGGGCTGGCTGGCGCTCTCGCTGGTCGGCCTCCTCGCCTTCGAGTGGATGCACATCGACATCTGGCGGGCGATGCTGCGCACGATGGGCGGCGACCTGCCGCGGTGGAAGGGTCGCTCGATCTGGGCGACGACGCTGCTGGCCCGCTACGTGCCCACGAGCGTGCTCATGGCGGTCGGGCGCGTCGCGCTGTCGGAGAAGGAGGGCGTTCCCAAGCGGGTGTCGCTGGCCAGCGTCGTCTATGAGGTGGCGCTGACCTTCACCGCGGCGGTGATCATCTCCACGTACCTCGTGCTGCGCCTACCCGTCTTCGAGGACCACGCGTCGCGCTGGCTGGTGCTCCTCGTCCCGGTGATCGGCATCCTCGCCATGCACCCGCGGATCTTCCACCCGATCGCCGACTTCGGCCTGAAGCGGATCGGCTCGGAGCCGCTGCCGGTCTCGCTGAGCTTCGGCAGGGTCCTGCTCTATCTCGTCTGGTTCCTGCTCTCCTTCGTGGTCTCCGGCTTCGCGGTGCTGGCGATGACGCTCGCGCTGCATCCCGTACCGGGAGACGAGATGCTGGCCGTGGTGGCCTCGTACTCCCTGGGCTTCGCCGCCGGCGTGATCGGCTTCCTGCTGCCGGGCGCCCTCGGTGCCCGGGAGGCCGGTGTGGTGATCGCGGTCAGCGCCGCGGTGCCGGCCGCCGTCGCCCTCGCCGTCGCGCTCGTGCTGCGGCTCGTGCAGGTCGGCGTCGAGCTCGCCTACGCGGCGGTCATGCCGCTCATGGCGCGCCGCCACCCGGACGACTGAGCGCCAGCGGCTCGAAGCCGGCGCGCCGCTCGAGCGAGCACGCGCGGCACACCGCGGGGGCCAGCCGGTCGGCGCGGCCGCCGAGCGCGGACCCGAGCATCCGCAGCGCGTGATGGCCGGCGGAGCGCACGGCCCACGCGGCCAGCCGCGGGCGGCCCGGCCGCCGCCGCCCGGCGATCCAACCCACGTCGGCGCGGACCCGCGCCGCGGTCGCGGCGGCGAGCGTGCGCGGGTGCGCGGGCGAGCGGTGGCCGTAGACCTCGAGCAGCGCCCGCGCCTCGTCGAAGGAGCGGCGAAAGAGCTCCGGCGGGGAGTAGGCGTGGGAGTGCAGGACGGCGGCCCCGGGCCGGTAGGCCTTCGCCCAGCCGGCCGCCAGCATGTCCGCGGCGAGCACGCGGTCCTCCGCGTAGGGGACGTCGCGGAAGGAGACCTGCTCCCAGGCCCGCCGCGCGACCGCGCCGTTGGCGTCGGAGAAGAAGCCGTCGGGCCCCGGGTTGGCGCCCGCCGCCGCGCCGCGGACCACGGGCGCCATCCGCGCGAACCACTCCTCGAACTCGCGCCGCACCATCGGCGGCGCGTCCGGGCGCGGGAGGTACGGGCCGAAGACAAGGCCGACGCCGTCGGCCGCCTCGAAGCCGGCGAGCAGCTCGGCGAGCCAGCGGTCCGTCGCGGGCTCGGCGTCCTGGGTGAGGAAGGCGACGTGCTCGCCGCGGGTGAGCGTCATCAGGCGGTTGCGGGCGCCGCCGTGGCGGAAGGCGGCGGCGGGGATGACGTGGACGGCGGCGCCGTGGGCGGCCGCCAGCTCGCGGGTGCCGTCGGTCGACTCGGAGTCCAGGACCACGAGCTCGAGCTCGAGGCCCTCCGGGAGGACCTGCCGGCGGACGGCGGCGAGGGTTCCGGACAGCTCGTGGGCCCCGTTGCGGGTCGGGATCGCGACGGAGACGACCCGCGTCACTCCCACACCCGCCATGGAGCGCTGCCCGATGCCCACAGCTCCTGCAGCAGGTGCAGGTCGCGCAGGGTGTCGACGGGCTGCCAGAAGCCGGCGTGACGGAAGGCGCCGAGCTGGCCGTCGCGCGCCAGGCGCTCCATCGGCTCCTGCTCCCAGACGGTCTCATCGCCCGCGACGTACTCGCCGGCGCCCGGGGAGAGGACGAAGAAGCCGCCGTTGACCCACGCGCCGTCCCCCTGCGGCTTCTCGGCGAACCCGTGGATGCGGTCGCCCTCCATGTGCAGCGCTCCGAAGCGCCCGGGCGGCGAGACCGCCGTGACGGTCGCCAGCCGCCCGGACTCGCGGTGGAAGGCGATCGAGGCGGCGATGTCGACGTCGGCGAGGCCGTCGCCGTAGGTGAGGCAGAACGCGTCCTCGCCCTCGACGTAGGGGAGGATCCGCTTGAGCCGCCCGCCGGTCATGGTCTGCTCGCCCGTGTCGACGAGCGTCACCCGCCACGGCTCGGCGTGGGAGCGGTGGACCTCCATGCGGTTCTGGGCCATGTCGAAGGTGACGTCGCCCATGTGCAGGTAGTAGTTGGCGAAGTACTCCTTGATGACGTAGCCCTTGTAGCCCAGGCAGATGACGAAGTCGTCGATGCCGTGGTGCGAGTAGAGCTTGAGGATGTGCCAGAGGATCGGCTTGCCGCCGATCTCCACCATGGGCTTGGGCCGGGTCGTGGTCTCCTCGCTGATGCGCGTGCCGTACCCGCCGGCCAGGATGACCGCCTTCATCGCGCCGGGACGCTACCGATGGCGGCCGGTAGCCTGCCGCTCCAGCCGTGGCGCCGCCCTCGCTCACCGGAGTGCCGAACCCGGACTTCTGGCGCGGCCGGCGAGTGCTCGTCACGGGCCACACGGGCTTCAAGGGCGCCTGGCTCGTGCTCTGGTTGCGCCGCCTCGGCGCGGAGGTGACCGGCTTCGGCGCGCCGGCGCCGACCGCGCCGTCGCTCTTCGAGCTGGCGGGCTGCGAGCGGGACGTGACGTCGCTGGCAGGCGACGTGCGGTCGCTCGAGGCGGTGGAGGCGGCGGTCCGCGACGCGCGGCCGGAGGTCGTGGTGCACATGGCGGCCGAGGCGATCGTCCGCCGCTCGCTGCGCGACCCGCTGACCACCTACGCCGTCAACGTGATGGGGACGGCCCACGTCCTCGACGCGGTCCGCCGCCTGGGCGGCGACACGCGCGCCGTCGTCTGCGTCACCACGGACAAGTGCTACCTCAACCGCGAGTGGGAGTGGGGCTACCGCGAGGACGAGCCGCTCGGCGGCAAGGACCCCTACTCGAGCTCGAAGGCGTGTCAGGAGCTCGTGGCGGCCGCCTACCGCGACTCCTACCTCGCCGAGCGCGGGATCGGGCTCGCCACCGCGCGCGCCGGCAACGTGATCGGCGGGGGCGACTGGGCCCCGGACCGGCTCGTCCCCGACCTGATGCGCGCGGCGATCGCCGGCGAGCCGCTCGTGGTGCGCAGCCCGGGCGCGGTGCGGCCGTGGCAGCACGTGCTGATCCCCCTGAGCGGCTACCTGCTGCTGGCCGAGCGGCTGTGGCAGGACCCGGCGGCGCACGCGACGGCGTGGAACTTCGGGCCGCTGGAGGGCGACGCCCGGCCCGTCGCCTGGGTGGTCGACCGGCTGCGCGACCGCTGGCCCGGTCCGGTCGAGGTCGAGCTCGGCGGCGCCGCCGACGGCAAGGAGGCGATGGCGCTCAAGCTCGACTCCTCGCGGGCGCGCACGCGCCTGGGCTGGACGCCGGCGTGGGATCTCGCGCGGGGCCTCGACGCTACAGTCGAGTGGTACGCGGGATACCGTGACGGCGTGGATCTCCGCGCGATCTGCGGCCGCCAGCTCGAGTCCTTCGCACCGAGCTGAGCCGCAGGAACCGCCGGCCGGTTAGCGAACCTCTTTCCGGCGGTAGACGAAACACCGCTGCTTTTCGGCGGCCTCCGCGTTCTTAGACCTCGAAGCCATGCGTCCCAGCCCTGTCCTCCCACGCGCCGCCTCGCCCGCCCGCCCCGCCGAGGGCTCGCGGCCGGCGCCCCCGCGCGTCGCCGACCAGCCCGTCCTCGGCGTTCCGCTCGCCCTGACGGACTACGACAAGACGCTCGAGTGGATCGACGCGATGGTCGCCTCACGCTCTCACGGCTACGTCTGCGTGGCGGCCGTCCACACCGTGATGGCCTCGCGGGAGGACCCAGAGCTGCGCGCCGCGGTGCTCGGCTCGGACCTGACCGTCCCCGACGGCCAGCCGCTCGTGTGGGCGATGAACGCCCTCGGCCACGATCTGCCGAGCCGCGTCTACGGCCCCGAGCTGATGGACCGCGCCTGCGCCCGCGCCGCGGAGAGCGGCCAGCGCTTCTACCTCTACGGCGGGCGCAACCAGGGCGCCCTGGTCCAGCTCGCGCTCAACCTCCGCCGCCGGCACCCCGGGCTGAAGATCGTCGGCGGCTACGCCCCGCCGTTCCGCGAGCTCTCGGCCGGGGAGGAGGACGCGGTCGCCGCCGAGATCAACGGCTCGGGCGCGGACGTGGTCTGGGTCGGGATCGGCGTCCCCAAGCAGGAGAAGTGGATGGCGCGGATGCGCGACCGCCTCGAGGCGCCCGTCCTCGTCGGCGTCGGCGCGGCATTCGACTTCCACGCCGGCCTCCAGCCGCAGGCCCCGCAGTCCCTCCAGCGGCTCGGCCTGGAGTGGGCCTACCGGCTGGCGCACGAACCCCGTCGCCTGTTCAAGCGCTACGCGCGCTACAACCCGCTGTTCGTCAGCGGATTCGCCCGGCAGTATGTGCGCCATCGGCGTGCCAGTCGGCGCTAGTCTGCGCTCACCCCACGGACCGGAAAGACGGAGGCGACCAGCAGGATGCGCGCGGCAGTGCGACTCGGAGTGGTGCTCGGATGCCTGAGTGCTGCGCTCGGCTTCAGTGGTTCCGCCGCCGCCGACGTGGTCGACGACAATGTCGCCGCCACGCTGAACGCCGCGGGGCAGGTCGAGC
Source organism: Solirubrobacteraceae bacterium (assembly GCA_030447005.1). Next base: position 13,603 of record JAUJME010000012.1, read on the forward strand.
TCTTCGCCCGCGGCTCGGATGGCAACGTCTACACCCGCCTTGCCGAAGACGACGTCTGGCACTCGCTCGGCGGATCGGCAAGCTCGGGCCCGGCGGCCATGAGCCGTGCCGACGGCGCGGTCGACGTCTTCGTGCGGGGCAGCGACGAGCAGATCTATCAGCGCACCCGTCGCGGGTCGACCTGGTCGGACTGGACCTCGCTGGGCGGCCTGGCCACCAGCGCGCCGGCGGCCGTCGAGCGCCGCGGGACCGGCTACATCGAGCTCTTCGCCCGTGCGAGCGACAACACGCTCATGCACCGGTACCACCGTCCTGGCGTGGGCTGGTCGCCGAGCTGGCTCGACATGGGCGGCCGGATCGCCGCCGCGCCGGCCGTCGTCTCGCGCATCGACGGGTGGGCGGACCTCTTCGTGCGCTGGAGCGACAACCGGCTGTTCCTGCGGTTCTTCGACCGCGCCAGGTGGAGCGACTGGATCGTGCACGACAACCAGGTCAACACGCTCTCGGCGCCGTCGGTCACCGTCCCGGCGGAGTACCGGATGGAGATCTTCTACCGGGGCCTCGAGAAGGCGCTGTGGCAGCGCTCGTTCGACGGCCAGAGCTTCGGGCCCGTCGTCAAGGTCGACGACCAGCCCCTCGAGGGGACGCCGTCCGCCGTCGCCGATCGCACCGGCCGCATCAGGCTCTATGCCCGTTCGGGCGAGGACGTCCTGGTCAAGACGCTGGCGGGCAGCGGATGGTCGAAGTGGTCGAACATGGGCCCCGTCCGGGCGCCGGACGCCAACCCGGGCCCGGGGTCGGGCCCCCAGGCGCCCGAGTCCGCGCCGGCTCCGGCTCCGGCGCCACCCGTCACGGCGAACG
>JAUJME010000012.1:14563-18576 GCA_030447005.1 Solirubrobacteraceae bacterium
CAGGCGCCCGAGTCCGCGCCGGCTCCGGCTCCGGCGCCACCCGTCACGGCGAACGACGTCGAGCTCGGGACGGGGCTGTCGTGCACCCCGCGCGGGCAGCGGATGCCGGTCTCGGTCTCGGTCCGCAAGCGCCCCGGCCGCGCGAAGCCGCGTGTCCGGAAGGTGGTCTTCTATTACCGCAAGGGCAAGGGACGCGTCGCGCGGACCGACCGCCGCGCGCCCTACCGCCGGATGGTGCCCGTCGACCTCGAGCCGGGCACCCACCGGGTCTTCGCCCGGATCCTCTACAAGCGCCCCGGCAAGCGCAAGCTCGGGGTCAAGACCGTCTCCCGCCGGTTCACGGTGTGCGCATGAGGTCGTTGCGGATCATCCTCCTCAGCGCCGCGCTGGCGCTCGGCGTCGCGGCCCCGGCCGGCGCCGACGTGGTCGACGACAACCTCGCGGCCGTCTCCCGCGCGCCCGGCGACGTCCTCCTCTTCGCCCGCGGCGGCGACGGGACCCTGCACGTCCGCTCGGGCATCGACGGCACCTGGTCCTCCACGGGTCAGGCCGTCTCCTCGGGGCCCTCGGCGACCGTGCGCCCCGACGGGACGGTCGAGGTGTTCGCCCGCGGCATGGACGACCGGATCATCCACGCGTCGCTGAAGGGCTCGACGTGGTCGGACTGGAACGCGCTCGACGGGACCGTCACCTCGGCGCCGGGCGCCGGCCACCGCCGCGGCACCGGCATCGTCGACCTGTTCGTCCGCGGTGACGACGGCCGTCTTCACCACAGGACGTGGAACGCCGACCGGACCTGGGGCCCGTGGGAGTCGCTGGGCGGGGATCCCGTCGGCGCGCCGACCACGGCCGCGCGCAAGGACAGCCACGTCGACGTCTACGTCCAGGGGCCGGGCGGCGGCACGTTCGGGAACTACTACTTCGAGTCCCGGTGGAGCGGCTTCTTCGACTACGGCAGGAGGACCACGGCGGTACCGGGCCTCGTCGCGCCGCCGAACACGAAGAACCTCCACGTCTTCATCCGCGGGGCCGACCGGGGCCTGCACATGCGCAGTCATCTGGAGCCGCCCAACCAGTCGAACGAGTGGTCGCAGGTCGATCCGCGGCCGTTCACCTCGGCGCCGGCGCCGGTCGCCGACGGCGACCGCCTCCACGTCTTCGCCCGCGACGGCGACCAGATCATCGTGAAGACGAACGACGGCAGCTGGTCGGCCTGGCGGAGCATCGGTCCGGTCGCCCCGCCGGCGTCGTCCGCGCCGACGGAGACGCCCGCGCCGGCGTCGCCCGCGCCGCCGGTGAAGCCGGGCGACGTCAGCTTCGGCACCGGCATCTCCTGCACCCCGCGCGGGCAGAGGATGCGGGTGACGGTCAGGGTCCGCAAGCGACCCGGCCGCGCCAAGCCGCGGGTGCGCAAGGTCGTCTTCTACTACCGCAAGGGCAAGGGCAAGGTGGCGCGCACGGACCGCCGCGCGCCCTACCGGCGGCTGCTCCCGGTGGACCTCGAGCCCGGCACCTACCGGGTGTACGCGAAGATCCACTACAAGCGTCCCGGCAAGCGCAAGCTGGGGATCAAGACCGTGTCCCGGCGCTTCGCGGTCTGCGCCTAGCGGCTCGCTAGTGTGAAGTGAGCCATGCGCTACGACGTCTCGGTCATCGGGCTCGGCCGGGTCGGCCTCCCGCTCGCGCTGACGTTCGCTGAGGAGGGGCTGCGCGTCCTCGGGGTCGACAAGGATCCCGAGCGCCTCGGCGCCCTGCGCGAGGGCCGCATGCCGTTCAAGGAGCCCGGGACCCAGGAGCTGCTCGGGCAGGTCCGCGACGGCCTCGGGCTCTCCGAGCGCGCCGCCGACGCCGCGCAGGCCGACGCCATCGTGCTCACCGTCGGCACGCCGACCTTCTCCCACATCGAGATCGACATGGGCGACATCCGCTCCGTGCTCGACGCCCTGCTCCCGCACCTGCGCGAGGGGCACCTGATCGTCCTGCGCTCGACGGTCGCGCCGGGGACGACGGAGTGGGTCGCCGGCTACCTCGAGAAGCACCGCGGCTTCACGGTCGGCGAGGACATCTTCGTCGCCCACTGCCCCGAGCGGATCGCCGCCGACCGCTTCCTGGAGGAGATCCGCAGCCTGCCGACGATCATCGGCGGCGTCGGCGAGGCCAGCGGCGAGCGCTGCGCGGCGCTCTTCGCGGTGTTCGGCGCGCGGATCACGCAGACCTCGCCCGTCCAGGCGGAGCTCGCCAAGATCTGGACGAACATCCTGCGCTACGCGACCTTCGCGCTCCCCAACCTCCTGATGATGGACTGCGAGCGCTACGGCGCGAACGTCTTCGACGTCATCGAGCTGATCAACCGCGACTACCCGCGCGGTGGGATGGCGCTGCCCGGCATGACCGCCGGGACCTGCCTGCGCAAGGACTTCGCGTTCTCCGAGGAGCGCTCGAACGCCCCGGGCATGCTGCTGGCGGTCTCGCGCGTCCACGAGAGCGTCCCGCTCTTCCTCGTCGACGGCCTCAAGCGCCGCCTGGGCGGCTCGCTGCGCCAGCGCAAGGTCGCCGTCCTCGGGCTCTCCTTCAAGCGCGACTCCGACGACGAGCGCGACTCGCTCTCCCACAAGACGGTCCGCCTGCTCGAGCGCGAGCTCGCCGACGTCGTCGTCCACGACCCGATCGTCGCGACGGTCACCGCCGACCTCGAGGAGGCGATCACCGGCGCCGACGCCGTCGTGGTCGCCACGAACCACTCCGTCTTCTCCGACGCTGCCACGCTCCAGGCGATCGCCCAGCGCGCCGCCACCGACGCGCTCGTGGTCGACCCCTGGAACGCGTTCGGCGCAGGGCAGGTCTTCGGCTACGCGTCCGAGCTCGCGGCGCTGCGCGTGGCTTCATGAGCTAGGCTCATGAGCGTGAAGACGCTGCGCGTGACCCGTGGCGGACAGGTGTCCGTCCCGGCTGAGATCCGTAATCGATGGAAGACCGATCGCCTTGTCCTCGAAGATCGTGGCGACCACGTCGTTCTGCGTCCGCCGGACGCGAGGGATCCGGTCGCCGCGGCGTACGGCGCCTTCGCCGACCCTCCGGACACGCAGTCGCCCGACGAGTTCTGGGCTGAGCGCCGCCGTGAGGAGCAGGAGGCCGAGGACCGCAAGTGGGGGGTCCTCCCGGATGGGCTCGAGTGGCGCGACCGCCAGTGAAGACGGTCCTGGATGCCACCGCCCTGGTGGCGCTTCTCAAGCGTGAACCGGCGGCCGACGCGGTGCGGACCCTGGTAGTCGCCGGCGACGTCGCCATCACGGTGCTCGACTATGGCGAGGCGCTGGACACCGTGGCGCGCACGCGCGGCGTCGACCTGATCGAGGTCCAGCGCATCGTCGATGCGCTGGAGCTGGACACGACGCCGGTCACGCCGGCCCTTGCGGCTCGGGGCGCGTCGATCCGCGTCAGCCGATACCACCGGAGCCGCTGCCCCGTGTCGCTCGCCGACTGCATCGCCGTCGCCGCCGCTCGGGGCGCCGCCCTCGCCACGAGCGATCGCGCGCAGGCCGATGCTGCCGTCGCCGAGGGCGTCGAGGTCGTCGCGCTTCCAACCTCCGTGTCCGGCTAGCCTGCCGCCCCTCATGCCCCGCGTTCTCGTCACCGGCGGTGCCGGCACCATCGGGGCGGCGGTCGTCCGCCGCCTGCTGGGCGATCCGGAGTTCGAGGTGCGGGTCTCCGACCAGCGCGATGCGCCGGAGTGGATGCGGGAGGGCTGCGAGGTCCATACGGGCGACCTGCGGGTGCTGTCTGAGGCGCGCAAGGCGATCTCGGGTTGCACCCACGTGATTCACCTGGCGGCGATCGTCGGCGGGATCGCCAACTTCCACAAGCTCCCCCACACCCTCACCGAGGTCAACAACGCGCTCTACAACGCCGTCGTCCGCGCCGCGCTCGACGAGTCGGTGCAGCGGTTCACCTACGTGAGCTCGAGCATGGTCTTCGAGCGCGCCGAGCAGTACCCGACCCGCGAGGACTACCTG